>JASHXJ010000352.1 GCA_030043595.1 Trebonia sp. | reverse complement strand
GGAGCCGTCGGTCGCCGAGCCCGCGGAGCCGGAGTCGCTGCCCGCGGTGCCCCAGGACCGGGTGGGCCGCCGCGTGCAATTCGAGTCGGTGCGCTTCGGCTACCGGCCGGCTGGTCTGCGCCAGCAGGAAAGCCCGGCTGGTCTGCGCCAGCAGGAAAGCCCGGCTGGTTTGTGCCAACAGGAAAGCAGAGCGGTGGTGCTGCCGGACCTCGACCTGGACATTCCGGCGGGGCAGACGGTCGCGCTCGTCGGCGAGACGGGCGCCGGGAAGACGACGGTCGCCCGGCTGCTCGCCCGCTTCTACGACCCGGACGCGGGACGCGTGCTGCTCGACGGGACCGACCTGCGCGACCTGCCAGACGACGTGCTCCGCCGGGAGGTCGTGCTGATCACCCAGGAGAGCTTCCTGTTCGAGGGCACGGTCGCGGAGAACATCAGGCTGGGACGGCCGGAGGCGTCTGACGCTGAGGTGGAGGCGGCCGCCGGGGCGATCGGCGCGCACCAGTTCATCGCCGCGCTGCCGGACGGCTACGGCACCGCGGTCGGCAAGCGCGGCGGCCGGCTGTCCGCCGGCCAGCGCCAGCTGATCTCGTTCGCGCGGGCCTTCATCGCGGCCCCCGGCGTGCTCGTCCTCGACGAGGCGACGGCGCTGCTCGACATACCCAGCGAGCGCCTGGTCCAGGCGGCACTGCGGACCGTGCTGTCCGGCCGCACCGCCGTGATCATCGCGCACCGGCTGTCCACCGTCGCGATCGCGGACCGCGTCCTCGTGCTGCGCGCCGGCCAGATCGTGGAGGACGGCTCCCCCGCCGAACTGCTCGGCGGCCGCGGCGAGTACGCCGAACTGCACTCTCACTGGGCCGCCAGCCTCGCCTAGCGGGCGGCTAGCCGGCCTGCGACGGAGCCTGCGCCTGCGACAGGCGGGCCGGCGCGGACATCGTCGCGGGCGCGGTCCTGGTGAGCACGGCGACGGCGCCGCACATGACCGCGAAGGCCGCCGAGCCCAGGGCGAGCAGCGTCGCGTCCGCGGTGAAGTACTCGCCGAAGATCCAGACGCTCAGCGCGATGCTCATGATGGGGTCGACGATCACCAGCAGCGGCTGGGACACGCTGAGCGGACCCACGTGCAGCGTCGCCTGCTGCAGGGTCTCGGCGGCGGCGCCTGAGACGGCCAGCGCGTAGACCGGCCAGTGGGTGAACATGCCCGCGGCGCCGAACTGGGTCAGGGTCTCGGTGGTGGTCTTGATGAACGTCGCGACCAGGGCCCATAGCACACCGCTCGCCGTGGCCAGCAATGCCGCCCGGCGGGCGGGATGGCCCCGGGAGCCGAGCAGCACCAGCGCGGCGGCCGCCCCGACGGTGGCCGTGCCGGCGGAGAGCCAGGCGTGGCTGGCGGGAACCGGGTTCCCGCCCTGCGGCTCGGCAGCGACCAGGAACACCCCGAGGGACGCGCAGGTCACGGCGGCGGCCCACCAGGTGACGGAGCGGATCGGCTGGTTGATCCAGACGCGCCGCAGGACCAGGGCGAACACAAGCTCGGTAACCAGCAGCGGCTGGACGACTGACAGCTGCCCGTCATGCAAGGCCAGCGCCTGGAAGAGGAAAGCCGCGGCGAGCGCGATCCAGCCGAACAGCCACAGCGGACTGTGGAAGAGGTAGCCGACCAGGCGCCAGCCGGTGGCCTTCTTCGGGCTGTCGATGCTGGCCACGTGCTGGGTGACGACGTTGAGGGCGTTGCCCAGCCCAGCCAGCAGCGCGTAGACGATCGTCACGGTCCCCCCTGAGCTAAGAGTAGTCTCAGGCCTGGCGTACCCTACGGTGCGAGCACGGATGCCGGCTGGTCTGCGCCGACAGGAGAGCGAGGACGGAACAGGGATGTACAAGCCTAGCCAGGAGGCGTCGGACAAGCACGCGGCCGATGTCGCCGCGGCCGCGGAGCGCGGCAAGCTGCTCGACGAGGCGCGAGCGGCGGATGCCGCGCTGCGGGAGGCGGAGGCGCGCCGCGCGCCCGTGACCGAACTGCACCGGCTGGCGAAGGAGCTCGACGCGGCGCTCACCGCGGCCATGCGGGCGGCCTTCGCCGCGCAGCGCGCCGCCATCGGCCCGCGCGGCTACGAGGACCGGATCTTCCAGCGCAAGGCGAAGGCCACGCCCGAGGTGCACGCGCTGACCGCCCAGGCGGAACGGCTGCTCACGCTGCGCGAGAACCATCGGATGAACCACATCCCCGAGGTTCCCCGCGAGCCTGCGGTCTGACTGAACCAGCGCCCTGACCTGCGCGTATCACTATTTGATGAAACTCACTGAACCCGTCGGCATGTCGCTTGCGCTTGGCGTCGCGGCGGGGCACAGTGGAGGGGAAGTGGTCTAGGCCATTTGGCAGCGTTACGCATGCCAGCTGGCACGGACCGTGGTCTGCTGAGAAACCAGGAGGCACTGACATGTGCCCGCACACGCCGCCCTGCCCGGATGCGTCAGCACCCGACCGCGAGGCGGCCCACACCATAGCGAGCCACCCAGAGCAGGGCTGGAGCCTGCTTTGCAACGGTGTCGTGATCTTTGAGGACACCGGTGAACTGCTGCCGGGCGGAGCGATGATCGCGCCGCACCGCCCGACCGACCCCACCCGTCAGGCCCCTGCCGCCTGACCGATCGCCGGGAGCGTGCCCAGCCACCCGGCGACGGCCTCGCCGATCGCCGCGGTGTTCTTCGAGAGGGCATGAGTTTCCCCGGGGAGCACGACGACGCGTGTGGCGTCGTCCGGCTGGGGGATCCCGAAGGGGTCGCGATCCCCGTTAATCACCAGCACTGGCGTCCCGGCCGCCCCGGCGGCGCGGAGTTCGCTGTCCCGTGACTTGTCCGGCTTTCCGGGCGGGTGCAGCGGGAACGCCAGCGCGATCGCGCCGACCGCGTGCACCGCACTGGCCGTGCGGCACACGACCCGGGCCCCGTTGCTCCGCCCGCACTGGACGAGCGGCAGCCCGCCGGGATTCAGCGCGGCGACGACCTGCGCCCACGCCGCGTCCTGCCGGACGGGCGACCCGGGTGCGCGGCCGCCACTGACCCGGTACGGCTGGGTGACCAGCGCCGTTACCGCGCCGAGCCGGCGCGCGGCGGTGGCGACGGCGAGCACGTCGGGCGTGTCCGGCGTGCCGCCGGCGCCGTGGGTCAGCGCGACAAGGAACGCCGGGCGCTCCCGCCCCGCTGGCGGCTCGAGCGTGACGCGGGCGGGGCCGGCGGCGGTCATGATCTCCACGCGCGCGGCCCGGATCAGCGGGAGAGGAGCGGCTTGAGGAACTGCCCGGTGTAGCTCTTGTCGCTGGCGGCGACCTGCTCGGGCGTCCCCGTGGCGACGATCGTGCCGCCGGCCGAGCCGCCCTCAGGACCCATGTCGATGATCCAGTCCGCCGACTTGATCACGTCGAGGTTGTGCTCGATGACGATCACCGTGTTGCCGGAGTGGACGAGCTTGGTGAGCACGCCGAGGAGCTTGCGGATGTCCTCGAAGTGCAGTCCGGTGGTCGGCTCGTCGAGCACGTAGACGGTCCGCCCGGTGGACCTGCGCTGCAGTTCGGCGGCGAGCTTGACCCGCTGCGCCTCGCCGCCGGACAGGGTGGTCGCGGGCTGGCCGAGCCGGACGTAGCCGAGACCGACGTCGACGAGCGTCTTCAGGTGCCGGTGGATGGCCGGTACCGGCTCGAAGAAGGTCGCGGCCTCCTCGATCGGCATGTCGAGCACTTCGGCGATCGACTTGCCCTTGTAGTGCACCTGGAGGGTGTCGGTGTTGTACCTGGCGCCGTGGCAGACCTCGCACGGCACGTACACGTCGGGCAGGAACTGCATCTCGATCTTGATCGTGCCGTCGCCCGAGCAGGCCTCGCAGCGGCCGCCCTTCACGTTGAACGAGAACCGGCCCGGCTGGTATCCCCGGACCTTCGCCTCCGTGGTGGCGGCGAACAGCTTCCTGATGTTGTCGAAGACGCCGGTGTAGGTGGCCGGGTTGGAGCGCGGGGTCCGCCCGATCGGTCCCTGGTCGACGTGCACGACCTTGTCCAGGTGCTGCAT
>JASHXJ010000351.1 GCA_030043595.1 Trebonia sp. | reverse complement strand
CAAATCGGCGGGCCGGTGTCGCTGCAGGCGGTGCTGTCGGCTGCCCTTGACGGGGCGAGGCTCGCCTGCCTGCTGTGCTGCATCGGGGCGGCCAACACCCTGGCCAATCCCAAGCGGGCCCTGAGGGTCCTGCCCGGCGCGCTGTACGAGCTGGGCGTCGCCGTCACGGTCGCGCTGTCCGTGGCCCCGCAGCTGGTGGACAGCGCCCAGCGCGTCCGCCGCGGGCGGCGCCTGCGCGGCACCGACCGTCGCGGACTGCGGGCTCTGCGGGCGATCGCCATTCCGGTCCTGCATGACGCCCTGGAACGGTCGCTGCGGCTGGCTGCCGCGATGGATTCGCGCGGATACGGCCGCACTGGCAGCGCGACCCGTGCGAGCAGGCGGATGACTGCCGCCCTGCTGCTGGCCGGCCTGTCGGGGTTGTGCCTGGGCGCATACGGTCTGCTGGGCAGCTCGGCGCCTGCTGGGCTGGCGATCGGCGGATTCGGCGCCGGAGCGGCGGCCTGCGTCGCGGGCCTGTTCCTCGGCGGACGACGGGTCTCGCGCAGTCACTACCGCCCCGATCCGTGGGGCTGGCCGGAGTGGGCCGTCTCCGCCTGCGGCCTCGCCAGCGCCGCCGGGCTATGCCTCACCGTGGGCTATAACCCCGCGGCGGTGAATCCCTCGGTGTACCCGCTGCAGTGGCCGCCGCTCCCGCTGATCCCCGCAGCCGCGATCCTCGTGGCCGCGCTTGCCGCCCTGGTCGCGCCGCCGCCCCCGGCAGGAGCACCCCAGTGATCGTCTTCGACCAGGTCGGCATCACCTACGACAAAAGCCCGGGCCCGGTACTGCGGGACGTTAGCCTGCGGATCGAGGAAGGCGAGCTGTGCCTGGTCATCGGCCACACAGGCAGCGGGAAGTCGACGCTGCTCGGAGCCGTCAACGGGCTGGTGCCGCACTTCACCGGCGGCACGCTGACCGGGCGCGTTGTCGTCGGTGGCCGCGATACCGCTCGGTACAAGCCGCGAGAGCTCGCCGATGTGGCCGGCGTCGTCGGACAGGACCCGCTGGCCGGGTTCGTCACCGATACCGTCGAAGAAGAGCTCGCGTACACCATGGAGCAGCTCGCCATCGAGCCGGCAGCCATGCGCACGCGACTGGAGGAGACTCTCGACCTGCTGGGCATCGCCGACCTGCGTCACCGGGCCCTGCACAGCCTGTCCGGCGGCCAGCAGCAGCGTGTCGCCATCGGAGCCGCGCTGACCGCGCATCCGCGGGTGCTGGTCCTGGACGAGCCGACCTCGGCGCTGGATCCGACCAGCGCCGAGGACGTGCTCGCCGCGATCACGCGCCTGGTGCACGACCTCGGGGTAACCGTCGTTCTCGCCGAGCACCGGCTAGAGCGAGTGGTCCCGTACGCCGACCGGGTCATTTACCTGGCTGGCGACGGCAGGGTCGAAGAAGGCGGGCCAGCCGATATCCTCGCCCGGGCTGAGGTCCGGCCGCCCGTCGTGGAGCTCGGCAAGCTGGCCGGATGGGAGCCGCTGCCGCTGTCGGTGCGGGACGCCCGCCGGCTTGCGCCCAGGCTGCGTCAGCAGCTGCCGGACACGCCCCCTCGTGCTGGCCGTCCGGCCAGCAGCGTGCAGAGCGGTCAGCCTGCCCTGACCGCACGCGGCATCGTGGTGCGGTACGGGCCGGTGATCGCGGTCCGCGCCGCCAGCCTCACCCTGCGCAGCGGCGAGTGCACCGCGCTGATGGGACGTAACGGATCGGGGAAATCGTCGCTGCTGTGGGCACTGCAGGGAACCGGCAGCCGGACCGCGGGTACCGTCAGCGTCGGGGCATCGGCCGTGGATCCGGCGCGGCTCCCGCCCGCCCGGGCCCGGCGGCTGGTGGGGCTCGTTCCGCAGACACCAGCCGACCTGCTGTACCTCGACACGGTGGAAGCCGAGCTGGCCCAGGCCGACCGGGACGTCAGCGACAGCACGGTGACCGGCGCCGCCCCGGCGCGGGACATCCTGGAGGAGATCGCACCCGGCATCCCGGCAGCCGCCCACCCACGCGACCTGTCCGCTGGTCAGCAGCTTGCGCTTGTCCTGGCCATCCAGCTGACCGCCGCACCCGCGGTAATCCTCCTCGACGAACCGACCCGGGGGCTCGACTACCAGGCCAAAGCCAGCCTGACCAGTGTCCTTGACCAGCTCGCCGCCCGCGGTCACGCAGTCGTGGTGGCGACACACGACGTCGAGTTCGCGACCAGGGCTTGCGGCCGTGTCGTCGTCATGGCCGAAGGAGAGATAGTCACCGACGGGCCGGCCCCGGCGGTGCTTACCGCGTCTCCGACATTCGCACCGCAGATCGCCAAGATCCTGGCCCCATTGCCTTACCTCACGGAAGCCCAGGTAGCGGCCGGCCTGGGCAGGCGGACGGGGTCATGAGGAAACGGGCCGCTGCACCAGTCGCGGCCATAACCGTACGGCCCCGGTCCGTGATCGCGATCGCGATGGCGTCGGCACTCGGGGTCGTGGCCTTCTTCTGGCCCTTCCTTGTCGCCCCGGGCACCTTCAGCTCCACCGAGACCCCGCCGCTGATGTTCGGCGTCCTGCTCGCGCTTGTGCTGGCGGTCATCTTCGCGGAAATCGCCGACGGCGGCATCGACGCCAAGGCACTGGCGATGCTTGGGGTGCTGTCCGCGATCAACGCGGCGCTGCGTCCCCTCGACGCTGGCACTGCCGGCATCGAGACCGTGTTCTTCCTCCTCGTGCTCGCCGGGCGGGCCTTCGGAGCCGGCTTCGGCTTCGCCCTGGGCTGCACGTCGCTGTTCGCGTCCGCGCTCCTGACCGGCGGAGTCGGACCATGGATGCCGTACCAGATGTTCGGCTGCGCCTGGATCGGCATGCTCGCCGGGCTGCTGCCGCCACTTCGGGGGAAGGCCGAGATCGCCATGCTGGCGGCCTACGGAGCAGCCGCAGGCTACCTGTTCGGGTTCCTGCTCAACCTGTCATTCTGGCCATTCTCCCTCGACCCGGCCAGCTCCATCGCCTACCAGCCAGGACTGTCATTCCTCGACCAGTGGCACCGCTACCTGCTGTTCGACGCCACGACCTCGCTCGGCTGGGATACGGGCAGGGCCGTCACCAACGTCGCGGCGATCCTGCTCGCCGGGCCGGCCATCCTGGCCGCGTTCCGGCGCGCCGCCCGGCGCGCCAACTTCCAGCCTCCTCCTCCCGGCCAGCCGGCCGCTTCGCAGCAAGCCCTCGGCAGCGTCGAGTCGGCGACCACGCCGGCGCCTGACCAGAGCGCCGTGTAACTCAGGCCCGCCGACCCGCCTGGAATGATTTTCATTTTCATGTGAGGATAAGAGAGGTCATCTCGTGGCCCACGCAGAAAGGAGATCATCATGTCGCTGGCGGTACCCGCAGACCTGCTCGAGCAGGCGCAGCGTGGCGAGGTGGACGAGGCCGCATTCCTGGACTGCGTGCGCACCTCGCTGCCATATGCCTGGTCCCTGATCAGCGGGCTGATCGCGGACCTGGCAGCGGGCGACGGCGAGTTCGCGGACAACCAGGTGCCGCCGCCTGACGAGGCAGCCCGCGGACAGTTGCTGCGGCTGATGGCCAGCGACGCGATGCGGGCCGCGATCGAGGGTCATTTCGGCGTCCGGCTGGCGTTCCAGAACTGCCACCGGGCTGCAGTCTTCCGCCCGGTCGCAACCGCCGCGCTCGCGGAGTTCACCTCCGCCCGCGCGCAGCTCCTCAACCAGCATCCTGAACTCGTCAACTGCTGATTCATTATCCCGAACGAGTGGTGGCGACTGTCCGGCGTCACCGCCCTTCCGCAATGCGGGACGGGCCATGAGACGCCAGGCGCCCGTTCGGGATGAAGGACAGCGCCGAGTCCCGGCCGGATGCGGCGCTGATCCCGCAGCCGACTGGAGTCCAGTCCCGGCCATGGGTGACGATCCCGGTCCGCCTGCCATTCAGGTCGCTGCCCCCGCGAGGCGGGCCCGGACCCAGGAATGGAAATCGGCGATGTGGTGCTCGCTGGGGACCAGGACCCCGCCGTCATGGTAGGCGCGCGAGCTCATCGACGGCTGGGTGCTCGCACGCGGCGAAGTCCTGCCGGTTCACCAGGTCGAACAGCTCCACCGACCGCGTGCGGGGGCGCGGCTTATCCGCCGGGGGTGACGAGGCCGGATTCGTAGGCGGCCATGACGGCCTGGGCGCGGTCGCGGAGGCCGAGCTTGGCCAGGATGCGGCTGACGTGGGTCTTGGTGGTCTGTTCGGCGATGTTCAGCGCATCGCTGATCTCGGTGTTGGACAGGCCGTGCGCGATCAGCCTCAGCACTTCCGTTTCCCGGCTGGTCAGGCCGTCGAGGGCGGCGGGAGGGGGCGATGCTGCGGGCGGGATGCGGGTGAACTGGGCGATCAGCCGACGGGTGACTGAGGGGGCCAGCAGCGCGTCGCCGGCGGCCACGACTCTTACCGCGTGGACGAGCTCGGCGGCGGTGGCGTGCTTGAGCAGGAACCCGCTGGCACCGGCCCGCAGTGCCTCGTGCACGTAGTCGTCGATGTCGTAGGTAGTCAGCATCAGCACCCGGGGCCTGCCCGCGTCCGGGGCAGCGGTGAGGATCTGGCGGGTGGCCTGCAGCCCGTCCATGACTGGCATCCGCACGTCCATCAGCACCACGTCGGGGTCCAGCCGGCGTGCCTGGCGCACGGCGTCCGCGCCGTCGATGGCCTGCCCGGCCACCAGCATGCCGGGCTGGGCGTCGAGCACCGCGGCGAAGCCCTCGCGCACCATGGCCTGGTCGTCGGCGATC
>JASHXJ010000043.1 GCA_030043595.1 Trebonia sp. | reverse complement strand
CGCGATGGTCGCGGCCGCCGAGGCGGTCACCGCGGCCCGGCGCGGATCACGGTCGTCGCGGGCCGGCGACCTGCTGCTGGACGGGCTGGCGGTGCTGATCACCGAGGGATACGCCGCGGGCGCGCCGCTCCTGAAGCATGCGCTGGACGTGTTTCGGGACAAGGACGTCTCCCTGGAGGAGGGCCTGGGCTGGCTGCCGCTGGCGTGCCAGGTCTGCGGTGATGTCTGGGACGACCAGAGCTGGTCCGTCTTGTCGGCCCGGCTGATCGAGCTGGCCCGCAACTCCGGCGCGCTGAGCGCGCTGTCGGCCGCGCTGGCATCGGGCGTCGCCGTGCAGCTGCTGGCGGGAGATCCCGCTCAGGCCGCCCTGCTGGTGCAGCAGGCCACGGCGGTCGCCAGGGCCACGGGTCATGGCGGCGAGCACTATGGCCCGCTGCTGCTGGCCGCGTGGGGTGGCCGTGACCGCGAGGCCGGTCAGCTGATCACGGCGGCCACCACGGAGCTGGCCGCGCGCGGCGAGGGACAATGGCTGACCACTGCGGCCTGGGCGGCCGCGGTGCTCCACAACGGCCTGTCACAGTACGACGAAGCGCTGGCCGCGGCCGAACAGGCCAGCGCCTATCCAGGTGATCGAGCGCCGGCTTCCTGGTCGCTGGCCGAGCTGATAGAGGCCGCGGTCCGGACCGGGCAGCCCGGCCGGGCGGCCGCTGCCCTGGACCGGCTGTCCGAGGCCACGTGCGCGGCCGGGACCGACTGGGCGCTGGGGATCGAGGCGCGCTGCCGGGCGCTGCTCAGCGAGGGGGACGCGGCCGAGCACGGGTACATGGCGGCGATGGACCGGCTGGGCCGCACCCAGGTGCGCGTGGAGCTGGCCCGCGCGTACCTGCTGTATGGCGAATGGCTGCGCCGGGAGAACCGCAGGGCGGACGCGCGCCAGCAGCTGCGTGCCGCTCACCAGATGCTGGCCGCGATGAGAGTCGAGGGGTTCGCCGAGCGCGCCCGCCTCGAGCTGCTGGCCACCGGCGAGACGGTCCGCAAGCGGACAGCGGAAACGACGGTTGAGCTGACACCGCAGGAGACCAGGATCGCCCTGCTCGCCGTGGACGGGCACACCAACCCGGAGATCAGCGCCCGGCTGTTCCTCAGCCCGCGCACGGTCGAGTGGCACCTGCGCAAGGTGTTCACCAAACTCGGCATCAGCTCCCGCAGGGAGCTCCCGATGGCACTGCCTGACCTGGAACGGGCCGCTCTGCCGGCGTAGGACCGTAGCGCCGTCCGGGCGTAAGGCCGTGAGAAACGCGCCGACGTCGGCGGCGAACTCGCCGTGATGCTGGAACAGGAACCCGTGCGCCGCGTCGGGGTAGATCTTCACCCGGGCATCCGGGATCAGGCCCGCGAGCAGGTAGGAGTAGCGGGGCAGGATCATCGGGTCGCTGTCGCCGTTGGCTACGAGCACCGGCATGCCGATGCCGCTTACCCGCTGCAGCAGCGCGTGATCGGGGATGCCCCAGGTGCAGACGGCGTCGTACTGTGCCTCGCGTGTCGCCCACGTCGTCGCCTCGTCCCGGCCCTCGGTCCTGGCGTACATGCGCCCCAGCGCTTCCTTGCCCGCCTGCCGGCTCGCGGCTGACGGGGCGAAGAACACGCCGAGGTAGGCCTCCGGGCTTGTTTGCGGCGTGCCGATCGCGCCGATGACCTCGGGCGCCCAGCCGTGCATGCCAGCCGCGCCCTGCGGTGCCGAGGAGGCCAGCACCAGCCTGCGGACGACCGCCGGCCGGATCAGCGCGATCTCCTGCGCGACGAAGCTGCCGATGGAGAAGCCGAGCAGGTCCGCCTGGCGCAGCCCGATGGCCGTGAGGAACGCGATCGCGTCGCGCGCCATCTGCCCGATGGTGCCGGGGGTGGTTCCCGAGGAGCCGCCGACCCCGGTGTTGTCGAAGGTCACGACCCGCCGGGCCGCCGCCAGCGCGTCGATCAGCGCCGGGTCCCAGTTGTCGAGATTCCCGCGGAAGTGCTGGAGCAGGACCAGCGGAACAGCGCCTTCGCCGCCTCCCGTGTCACGGTAGGCGTAGTCCGCGCCGTTGGCCGCCCTGACTAGCTCGTTCGGGAGCTTCGAGTATCCCTTGACCATGGCCGCATGATGACGCCCCCGGCGCAGCGTCGCGCCCGTGACCGCACTGGCCTGCTGCCTGGCGGTCCCGGACGCGGCCGGGCCAGGGCACTGGCCACGCGGTGACCAGGGGACTCCACGGGCGCGACGGGCCAGCAGAAGCGACACGCTGCTGCCAGGACGAGCCGACCGGCGCAGACAGCGCGCAAACGACACGCAGACAGCACGGAGGTCACCATGGCCAGCACCGACGTCAGCACCTCGATGCAGACGCCCGAAGTCGGCACCATCGACATGAAGCTCGAGGTCGTGACGCTGCCCGTCTCCGACGTGGACCGGGCCAAGGGCTTCTACCAGAGCCTCGGCTGGCGGACGGACGCTGACATCGCAGTCGGCGCCGACTTCCGGGTGGTCCAGCTGACGCCGCCCCACTCGCAGTGCTCGGTCTCGTTCGGGACGGGCCTCACCACAGCCGAGCCTGGCTCTGCGCAGCGCCTGCTGCTGGCCGTCTCCGACATCGACGCGGCGCGCGCGGACCTCATCAGCCGCGGCGTCACGGTCAGCGAGGTGTTCCACCTGGCCGGGGGGCGTGTCCCTGGCCGGGACCCGCAAGGGCGCTCCTACCAGACATACGCCGCGTTCAGTGACCCAGACGGCAACGGGTGGCTGCTCCAGGAGATCAGGCAGCGGCTCCCGGGCCGCGAGTGGGAAGACTGACGAGCAGGACGAACAGGAGGACTGAGGAATGGGACCACCGACGATGGACGTCGCTGCCCTAGCAGGCCTGCTCCAGGAGACGGCCGAGCATCACGGCCCGTACGAGAAGACCCACGCCCCGCACAACTGGTGGGACTGGTATGCCGCTTACATCCGGGCGCGCGTAGACGGGAGCACGCCCGACGAGGCAGCGGCGGTCGCGGGCCGCTACATGGCGGAGGTCCTGCACGTCGCGGCCCTGTGAGCGGATCGCCATGCGGCAGGAACCAGGCGGCGCGAAAGTAGCTGGTAGCCGCCCTCCGCACCGGGGTACGGTTCGGTTATGACCACGACCACGGCACCCTTCGGCCGGATGATGACGGCGATGATCACCCCCATGACCGCGGACGGCGCCGTCGATTACGATGGCGCGGCCCGGCTGGCCGCCTACCTCGTGGACGACATGCGCAACGAGGGGCTGGTGGTCAACGGCACCACCGGCGAGGCGCCGACGACGACCGACGCGGAGAAGGAGCGGCTCATCCGCGTCGTGCGGGAGGCCGTCGGCGACCGGGCGACGGTGGTGGCCGGGGTGGGCACCAACATCACCGCGCACACTCAGGAGCTGGCCCGTCAGGCCGAACGAGCCGGGGCGCACGGCCTGCTCGTCGTTACTCCGTACTACAACAAGCCCGCGCAGGACGCGCTCGCGGCCCACTTCACCAAGGTCGCCGACACCACGGGGCTGCCCATGCTCATCTACGACATCCCGGGCAGGACCGCCACCGCCGTCGCCACGGACACGCTGGTCAGGCTGGCCGAACATCCCCGGATCGTCGGCGTCAAGGACGCCAAGGGCGACCCGGCGGGCACCTCGATGGTGCTGGCCCGCACCGGCCTCGTGTACTACTCCGGCGACGACATGGTCAACCTGCCGTGGCTGTCGATAGGCGCCGTCGGCTTCATCAGCGTCACCGGGCACGTGGTCGGCGACCGGCTGCACGCGATGATCGACGCGTTCAGCGACGGCCGCAACGCCGACGCGCTGCGGATCCACCAGGCGGTCCTGCCGGTCAATGTCGGGCTGTTCCGCAACCAGGCAGCGGTCCTGACAAAGGCCGCGCTCGACCTGCTCGGCCTGCCGGGCGGCGGCGTCCGCGGCCCGCTGCTCCCGGCGAGCGACGCCGAGCGGCGGCAGCTGCGCGAGGACCTGACCGCGGGCGGGGTGAAGCTCCCCGGCTGAGACCCCAGCTGCCCGGCCGAAGGCTTGGCAGAAGGCCCGGCAGAAGGCCCGGCAGAAGGCCCGGGTGCAGGCCGGGAGAACCCGCCTCAGCAATTCGCCCTGAGCGCATGCGGCGCGCCGGCCCCGGTGGTGTACTCGGCAGCGCCGATATGCTCAACTGAGCTGATGGACGTGACCGCAACGAATTGCGCCCGGGAACGGGACGAGGACCGGGCAGAAAGCCGGGACAAGGACGAGGCGCCCCGGTGAGCTACCCGCACCCGGAGCTCAGCCCGCCGCCCCCCCTGCCCGAGCGGGGCCTGCGCGTCGTCGCCCTCGGCGGGCTCGGCGAGATCGGCCGCAACATGACCGTCTTCGAGTACGGCGGACGGCTGCTGATCGTCGACTGCGGAGTCCTGTTCCCCGAGCCGGACCAGCCGGGCGTGGACCTGATCCTGCCCGACTTCGGGTACCTCGAGGAACGCCTGGACGACGTCGAGGCCCTGGTGCTGACGCACGCGCACGAGGACCACATCGGCGCGGTCCCGTACCTGCTGCGTGAGCGCGAGGACATCACGCTGGTCGGGTCCAGGCTGACGCTCGCCCTGGTGCGATCGAAACTGACCGAGCACCGCCTCGACCCGCAGACGGTGGAGGTCAAGGAGGGTAACCACTGCTCGTTCGGACCATTCGAACTTGAATTCTTCGCAGTGAACCACTCGATCCCAGACGCGCTCGCCGTCGCCATCCGCACGCAGGCGGGCGTCGTGCTGCACACCGGCGACTTCAAGATGGACCAGCTACCGCTCGACGGGCGGCTGACCGACCTGGCAGGCTTCGCCAGGCTCGGCACGCAAGGCGTCGACCTGCTGATGTCCGACTCGACCAACGCGGAAGTGCCGGGCATCGTCCGGTCGGAGCGCGACATCGCGCCGATCCTCGACGAGGTGTTCGCCAGCGCGGACCAGCGGATCATCGTGGCCTGCTTCGCCTCGCACGTGCACCGGGTGCAGCAGGTGCTGGAGGTGGCCGCGAAGCACAGGCGCAAGGTCGCTTTCGTCGGGCGCTCCATGGTGCGGAACATGGGGGTCGCCCGTGATCTGGGCTACCTGAGAGTGCCCGGCGGGCTGCTCATCGACCTGCGCGACGCCGAGGAGATGCCGCCAGGCGAGGTCGTCCTGATCTCCACCGGGTCGCAGGGCGAGCCGATGTCCGCGCTGTCCCGGATGGCCGGGCGGGACCACCCGATCCGGGTCGCCGCGGGCGACACGGTGATCCTCGCCTCGAGCCTGATCCCCGGCAACGAGACCGCCGTGTACCGGGTGATCAACGGTCTGACCAGGCTGGGCGCGCGCGTGGTGCACAAGGAGTCCGCGCTGGTGCACGTGTCGGGGCACGCTCCGGCCGGCGAGCTGCTGTACCTGCTGAACCTGGTGCGGCCGCGCAACTTCATGCCGGTGCACGGCGAATGGCGGCACCTGCGGGCGCACGCCCGGCTGGCGGCGCTCACCGGCGTCCCGTCCCAGCGCATCGTGATCGCCGAGGACGGCGTCGTCGTCGACCTGGTCGACGGCAAGGCCGCCATCACCGGCGCGGTGCCGTGCGGCTACGTGTACGTGGACGGGCTCACCGTGGGCGAGGTCACTGAGTCGCAGCTCAAGGACCGGCGCATCCTGGGTGAGGAGGGTTTCATCTCGGTCATCATGGTGGTCGACGCGAGCAGCGGCAAGATCGCCGGCGGCCCGGAGATCCACGCGCGCGGCTCGGGCATCGACGAGGGCGCGTTCGCCGCCGTGCTGCCCAAGCTGGAGGAGGCGCTGGAACGCGCGGCCGCCGACGGCGTGTCCGACAGCCACGCCCTGCGCCAGCTCGCGCGGCGCGTCATCGGCAAGTGGGTGAGCGACAACTACCGCCGCCGCCCCATGATCATCCCGGTGGTCGTCGAAGTCTGAGCCGCCGGACCCTGCCCCGCCGGCCCGCGAAAGCCCGATCCTCCGACAGCCTGTCAACCGACGCGATATTACGCGATACTGGAGGCACCAGGGGACGCCGAAGGAGGTGCCAGGATCAGGCAACCGGACTCGTTGCGGATCGGCGTGCTCGGCACGCTCCAGGTACAGGACAGCGCCGGCCGCGCGGTGTCCGTCGGCGGGTACCGCCTCCGCGCGCTGCTGATCCTGCTGGCCCTGGACGCGGGCCGCCCGGTTTCCGCGCACCAGCTGATCGAGCGGCTGTGGCCGGCCGACCGCGACGACCGCCCCGCCGATGCCGCCAACGCCCTGCAGTCGCTGGTGTCCCGGCTGCGCGCCACGCTCCGTCAGGCGGGAATCGACGACGCCGTGCTCGAGTCGTCTTCCGCGGGCTACCGGCTGGTGGTCCCCGCCGCAGCGGTGGACGCCGTCTCCTTCGAAGCGGCGGCCCGGGCCGGCAACCGCGCGCTCACCCAGGGGGACGCGCGGACGGCGGCGCCCCTGCTGCGCGAGGCCCTGACCGCATGGCGCGGTCCCGCCCTCGCCGACGTCGCGGGGGAGGAGTTCGCCGCCGCGCCCGCCGCCAGGCTCGCCGAGCTGCGGTCCACCGCGGTGCTCGACCGGATC
>JASHXJ010000350.1 GCA_030043595.1 Trebonia sp. | reverse complement strand
CCCCGACGTGGTCCTGATGGACATCCGCATGCCGGGCATGGACGGCATCGAGGCAACACAGATGATCACCGCCGGCGACACGCGCGCCCGTGTCCTCGTGCTCACGACGTTTGACGATGACGACTACGTCTATGGCGCGCTGCGGGCCGGGGCCAGCGGGTTCCTGGTCAAGGACATGGCACTGGAGGACATCCTGGCCGCGATTCGCGTCGTCGCGGCTGGCGACGCCATGATCGCCCCCGGCGTCACCCGCCGTCTGATCGCCCAGTTTGCCGGCCAGCCCCGTCCGGATCGCAAGCCCCGACAGCTCACCGAGATCACCGATCGTGAACGCGAGGTGCTCCGGCTGGTGGGCCTTGGCATGTCCAACGCCGAGATCGCCGCCACCCTGTACATCACCGCGGGCACGGCCAAGACCCACGTGGCCCGGCTGCTGGCCAAGCTGGGCGCCAGGGACCGGGTACATCTCGTCATCGCCGCGTACGAGGCCGGCCTGGTGCCGGCGCCGCGATTACCGCGCCAAGCTGATCTTGGTGACATTGTCGTGAGACAACCGAGAATCCGCAGGTCGTAAAAGATCAATATGACATGCGACGTGAGACCGTACGCAATTGTACAGAGTGAATAAATACCCCCTGGTGAAGAGAAGGCCGACTGTCTGGAGCGGGATCTAAGGACTGCCGAATTGAAAGAGTTTGCCGAAGCCGCGGTGAACCGCAGCCAGGATCCAGCCGTTTCCCAAGGAGGACATTCGATACTGGCCCAGTGCAGCTAGGTCGGTGACACGTGCGTATCGATCGGTCGGAGCTGGCCGACGGGTCCGGCAGCGCTCATACGGACCGCCGCGTCCCGTCGGTTCCTGACGATCCGGACGCGGCTGGCAAGAACCAAGGCAAAGCAGTCGGTGGTGACGGTCACCTCGACTTGTCTCGTGCCTCCCTGGATTCAGCTTTGTGTATAGACCGGTCCGCGGCTTACCGCGCTGCCGTCGATGCCGCCTACCGGCAGTTTGCCATCCACCACGGCTGTGGCCGACTGGAAAAACCCGAACGGGAAACGTTCACCTCGGCGATGCGCCGCTCCGAGACTGAAGACCCGGATCGCCACCTGCTAGGCCTGGAAGACCGGCTGACGGGCAGTGACCGGCCGACTGAGCCCGCCGAACTGGGAAACCTCAAGGTCCCCGACGGGACCACCGAGCACGACGGTCGGATGCAGGACCGCACAAGCGACTTCTACATGGTCGCTCGACTGGCCGTCGGCGACGCGTACCATAGCGTCGCCGGGACCGCGCCGGTCCTCGTCCACGACGCCAATGGCCCCGGATGCTCGACCACAGGAACTGCGGCAGATTACGTGCTGACGGGTGCCCGAGGGCCTGCCTCCGGGCGTGAGTTCGATCCTGAGACGGCGGGAGGGCCGATCCACCAGCTTGACGCTGGGGAAGAGAGAATAACCAATGAAGGTGTTCTGGAAGCCACGGCTCACCTTCAGAGGTTCACTGGAGGTGGTCCCTTGGAGGCTCCGGAGCAGGCGATGCTTGATCGGCTGACGTCCATTGCCGCTGGTGCCATGGAGCCGACGTCTTATGATCTGAATTTCTACACGCACGAACTGGATGAAGCGGTTAGGTATGCCCAAATCGGCTTCGGACCTGAATCAGGCGTGGATATCGGGAGCCCCGAGATGTACGACGTGTGGAATGACGTCCATACCGCTGCACTCGAGGACTACGGGATCTCTGGGGCGGATCTCTTCTATCCGGGGCTGGCCCCATGAGTGACAATCCTCTTTCCGAGCGGCAGATCAAACTCCTGGCGGTCGTCGCCGAGGGGGGCGGGGACTGGGACGCTAGGCGGATAGACCTGACCGTTGATGCGAGATATGGCCCAGGCGAGGGGACCGTCCTACGGGAGCTCGAGGCGCTTCAGCGACTCGGGCTGGTTGTCCGAGATGACAGTCGGTCGGGCGTCGGCGGAAGGTGGAAGGTGACCGCCACTGCTCGACCGTACATCCAATAGCTGCGAGTAACGAGCGGCGCTATCCCAAGCGTGCTGTGAGACCCTACACCTAACGATGCGCGACGCGGCAGGCGCTCGAGGGTCGCAGCACCCATTCCCTGACGGCCAGGCAGCTGGCGATAACGACCCCGGCGGTTATCGCCAGCGGCATCCAGTGCTCCCGGGCGCCGCTGGCGCCTTTCGTCACCGTCCGGCGCACCTGTTTCGGCATAGCCTCCCAGGTGCCTGCCACCTGACTGCGTATGCTCCCCGCGCGGATCGTGGCCTGATTGCGTGCCTGAACCAGCGTGCGCTGGTACTTTCCCGACACCTCGGTGGCCTTGGCCCGCGCCCTAGCCTTCACGTCCGCCCTGGCAAACAGCTCCTGGACCGTCGCGCCCAGTTGCTCGCGGGTCCGCTCGATCTCTAGCTCCAGTTGCCGGGCATCATCGGGCGCCGCGGCTATGCGGCCGGTTAGCGGCGCCGCCTCCTGCACATCGCCGCGTGTTCCGCCTCCAGCGGATAGCTCGGAGCCAGGTGCCGATTCCGTGTTGCCGGCCGTTCGTTCTGCGGGCCTTGCCTCGCCTTCGCTGGTGGTCATCGGTGTGCCCGCTCCCTGATCATGTCGACGTCGGTCTTGATGCTGGCAACCGCCTGACCGGGCACGGGAGGTGCAGCCTTTTGCAGGCGCCCCTTGCCCAGCAGCGCCGCTGCCGCGGCGACGGCCAGCAGGGCCGCGCCCACGATCAGGGCTGCGAGCCACGCCGCTATCACTCCGCTGATCGCGAGGATCGCGCACGCGATGAGGCAGCCCACGCCGTACAGGGCGAGGATGCCGCCGCCACCGAGCATTCCGGCGCCAACCCCGGCCTGCTTGCCCTTGCGGGTCATCTCCAGCTGGGCGAGCTTCAGCTCGTCGCGCACGAGCACTGAGACCTGCTCGGACAGCGACTTCACGAGTTCACCCGTGGATCGCGTGTGGGCAGCGGGTGGCTGCGCGCCGTCTGCGAGATGTTTCATGATCCCCCCTTGTCGGGATGCCGTCTTGCGCCTGAAGGCTTAGGCAGCCTGCGCCCGCGGCTCGTCGGCCTTCGCCGCGGCGCCGCGCTGGATGTAGGCGTTCAGCTCACCGCCCACGAGTACTGCTAGCCCGGCCAGGTAGAGCCAGACCAAGAGGATGACGACCCCGGCGAGCGCGCCGTAGGTCTTGCCGTATGAGCCGAACTTGGTCACGTAAAACGAGAAGCCGAGCGAGGCGAGCAGGAAGATAACCGCGCTTGCCAGGCCGCCCGGGCTGAACAGCCGCCATCGCGGCGAGGGCCGGTTCGGCGCGTAGTAGTCGTAAAAGGAGAACAGCAGGGTGATCAGGATGATCGTCCCAACCCAGCGGATGGCAGTCCATGCGGCCAGGAACGCGGTATGTCCCCATGGCAGATGACCCTCGATCCCCGAGCCGATCGACGCGCCGAACACGATCAGCGCCGCCGCGGCGCCGCCGAGGACGACGGTCGCCAGCATCAGCGGGATAGTCCGCAGTCGCTTAGCCGCGAACTTGCGATCGGGAACGTCGTAGGCCACGTCCAGCCCGGTTTCCAGCGCGGCCATGCCGCCCGACGCGGCCCACAGCGCCACCACCACGCCGACGACCAGCGCGGTGACAGATCCCGCAGCGGACCGGCCGGACGCGCTTTGCACTGCCTGGGTGAAGACCGTGGACGCCCCCGGCGGCAAGGCCCTGTCCACGCCGTTGACCAGCCGGTGCACCGTCCCCGTCCCGAGGTGCAGCAGGCTGGTCAGGCCGAGCAGCGCGATCAGCGCCGGGAACAGTGCGAGGAACCAGTGGTATGCCAGGCTGCCCGCAGTCATGCTGCAGCGGTCACGGACGAACTTCTTCCCGGTGCCCTGCAGCGTGTCACGCCAGGCTGACCGCGCAGTCTCAGTCTCCGGCGGGGCAGCAGCACCGGCGGGCGCCTGACGCTGCCTGGGGATCGCTTCAGCGCCATCGGCTGGCAGGTGCTGGGTGGGATTCGGCTCGGCCATGGCCACGCCCCCCAAATCAAGCCGTTTGCATCCATCACATGGCCGGACGACGGTCGTCTACGCGCGAACCGGCACGGCTCCGCGTTGATAGTGGCGAGAATTCTGCAGTTCAGTCGGCTGAGGAGTGGCACCCCATGCCGACGTCGAACGCCTGGCACGGCTTGTCCGGCCTGCGCCTACCCCCGGCCGTGCTCGTGGTTCCCATCGCACTGCTGCGACTTTGCCAAGATTACGCCAGGCCATCCTG
The DNA here is from genome assembly GCA_030043595.1 of Trebonia sp. Lineage (GTDB taxonomy): Bacteria > Actinomycetota > Actinomycetes > Streptosporangiales > Streptosporangiaceae > Trebonia. Next base: position 5,074 of record JASHXJ010000350.1, on the reverse strand, counting down.
GCTGTCACTACTCCATGTGCAGGGAAGGTGTCATGAAGTAGCCGGCCGTCGTCGAAGCCGGAGCTCACCATCTCACGTCTGGCCCGCCCGGAGCGTCTGCATGCTGGGAAGGGAGCCGACAATGACCAAGGGCAGGCTGGATGAAGCAGCCGTTTGAGAAGCTAGTGGCGCAGCACGGGGGGACCGTGCTGCGGGTGTGCCGTGTGATCGTCGGCGTTCACGACGCCGGGGATGCGTGGTCAGAGACGTTCCTGGCGGCGCTGCGCGCCTACCCGGAGCTGCCGGACGACGCGAACGCCGAGGCATGGCTGGTCGCGATCGCGCACCGCAAGGCCATAGACGTGCTCCGGGCGCGCAAGCGTCAGCCGGTCCCGGTCGGCGAGATACCCGAGGTGCCGACTGCGCTCGGCGTGCCAGGTGCCAGGGACCGTGACCTGTGGCAGGCGGTCGCGGCGCTGCCGGAGAAGCAGCGCCAGGCGGTGGCGTATCACTACGTCGCGGGCTTGGCGTATGCCGAGATCGCGGGCATCCTCGGCGGCACCAGCGATGCGGCACGCAGGGCCGCGGCCGACGGCATCAAGAACCTCCGGAAGAACTACCCACGTGCGGCCACGGAAGGAGCGCCATCGTGACCATGTCACCCGACCATTTCGCGTCGCCGTCCGACGCTGACACGCTGTCGAGGCTGAGGGACAGGCTCGCGCTCGGTGCCGACGCCGAGGGCCTGCTCGACGTCGCTTACACAACGATGGACTCGCCCGTGGGCACGCTCCTGCTGGCGGCCACGCCGAAGGGCCTCGTGCGCGTGGCCTATGACGTCGAGGACCACGACCGGGTGCTGGAAAGCCTGTCGCGGCAGATCAGCCCGCGCGTACTGCGCGCGCCGCGCCGGCTGGACGCGGCGGCGCGGGAGCTTGATGAGTACTTCGGCGGGCAGCGCCGGGTCTTCGACCTCCCGCTTGACCTGTCCTTGTCCAAGGGGTTCCGCCAGCTGGTACAGCGGCACCTTCCGCAGATCGGTTACGGGCAGACACGCTCGTACAGGCAGGTGGCGGAGCTCGTCGGGAACCCGAGAGCGGTCCGGGCCGTCGGCACCGCCTGCGCCACCAATCCGCTACCGGTCGTCCTGCCCTGCCATCGGGTTCTGAAGGCTGACGGGACACCTGGCGGCTACGTCGGTGGCCCCCACGCGAAGAGGATGCTGCTGCGCCTGGAGGCACCGGCGTGAAGGAGGTGCCATGAGCACGGACCGGTGGCAGCAGCGGGTCGATTCCGGCGACTGGGAGGCTATCGCCGCCGAGGTCAATTCCCTCGGCGGCGCCCTCCTGCCCCAGCTGCTGACCCCCGGCGAGGCAGCGGAGATCCGGCAGCTCTACGAGCAGCCCGGGTGCTTTCGCAGCACGGTTGACATGGGGCGGCACCGTTTCGGGGAAGGGGAGTACCGCTACTTCAAGACCCCGTACCCCGAGCCAGTCGAGCGACTCAAGCAGGCACTGTACCCGCGCCTTCTGCCAATCGCGCGCGACTGGGCGGTCAAGCTTGGCCGCCCCGCCCCATGGCCAGACGCACTGGACGAGTGGCTGCGGATGTGCCAAGCCGCCGGACAGGGCAAGCCGACCGCGATCCTGCTCCGCTATCAGGCTGGAGACTGGAATGCTCTGCACCGCGACCTCTACGGTGACCTCGTTTTCCCGCTCCAGGTCGTCATCAACCTGAATGAGCCTGGCGTCGACCACAGCGGCGGGGAGTTCCTGCTGGTGGAGCAGCGGCCGCGCGCGCAGTCCCGAGGCACCGTCACCCTGCTCCCGCACTGCCACGGCTACCTGTTCACCACCCGCGACCGGCCGATCCGATCGGCACGGGGCTGGTCGGCGGCCCCGGTGCGGCACGGGGTGTCGGTGCTCCGGTCGGGCCAGCGGCACACGCTCGGGCTCGTCTTCCACGACGCGCCGTGAGCTACACACTGCTCGACGCGAACGGCAAGACCTACGAGTCAGACGTGAAAGGGCAGTGGGGCGGCCATCGGCGCACCAAGATCTACGGCCGCCTCGACTGCCCGTCCGCTTTGCGGGCGATCGCCTCCGGCGGATACGCACGGTACCGCGTCTTCTTTGCCGACGAGGCCACCGCCATCGCCGCAGGCTACCGCCCCTGCGCCCGCTGCTGCCTCGGCCGTTACCAAGCCTGGAAGGCCACTCGCCGCAGCTAATACCGGCTTGACTTCGCGGATGCTTTCAGCCCTAGGGTCACGGTCATGGGTACTACTTCAGAGCTGAAGGTGCTGGTAACCGGCGGGACTAGCGGCCTGGGCCTGGCGATGGCATCCGCCCTGGCCGCGGCGGGAGCGACGGTTGCGCTGACCGGCCGGTCCGAGGCGCGTGCGAGCACGGTCGCGGCGCGGCTGAGCGGCGCGGTCGGCATCGAGCTGGACGTGCGGGATGAGTCCTCGGTGGCGCGGGCGGTCGGCCAGGCGTGGGCGCGGCTGGGCGGCATCGACATGCTGGTAAACAACGCCGGAATCGGCATGGCCACGGTCAACCCGGACTTCCTGACGCACCCGCAGGGCTTCTGGGAGGTGCCGACCGACGGCTTCCGGGCGGTGATCGAGACCAACCTGACCGGCTATTTCCTGGTGGCGCGCGAGGTTACGCTGCGGATGCTGGCCGCCGGCGGTGGCCGTGTCGTCAATATCTCGGTGAACACTTCGACCATGCAGCGAGCCGGTTTCGTGCCCTATGGGCCGTCCAGGGCCGGCAGCGAGGCGCTGTCCCGGATTATGGCCGCCGATCTGCGGGACATGGGGATCACCGTCAACCTGCTCCTGCCCGGGGGTGCGACGGTCACAGGCATGCTGCCGCCACGCGCTCTGCCTGCGGGTCAAGGGTTCCTTGAGCCCGCGGTGATGGGCCCGCCCATCGTGTGGCTGGCCTCGGACGAGGCGGCCGCCGTGCATGACGAGCGCATCGTCGCCGCCGAATTCGACCGCTGGCTGCGCGACTGGAAAGGCCGACATTGAGGTATCTATTCGCCTGAAATCCGCCCGTGCTAAATTCGCGCGGCCTGCGACCGCTGCCACCGCTCAGATCCTGCCCGAATCAGTCTTTTCTCTTCGCTGATACTCAATCCGGCAGGGAGACCTGACGCCCTTGAAGGCCGGGGTTCGCACGGGCAGCGGCCGGTCACTGGTGAGGGCAAGGTCGAAATGCTGGAAGAGGCGGGTGACCGTCACATGCGCCAGCAGACCGGCGAAGTGTTCGCCCAAGCACCGGTGCCCGCCACCCCCAAAGCCGTGCAGGTGTGCGACTTGCCCAGGATTCTTCAGGTACCGATCCGGCGCGTAGCGCGCTGGGTCGTCGAACAGGGTCGGCAAGCGATGACTGAAAACGGGACCGATGAAGACGTCCGCGCCCGCGGGGATCGTGTGACCACGGACGCCAGTCGTCCGGACGGCCCGGCGCAGGATCACAGGCGCGACCGGGTGCATGCGTGCCGTCTCGTGCAGGGCCCGGTTCAGGCAGGTCATGCGGTGCACGGTGGCCAGGTCAAGCGGCGTGCCGCCGTGGAGGACCTGGCTCTGTTCGGCGAGGATCTTCCATAGCTCAGCGGGATGCCGCAGCAGGTCTGTCACCGCCCAGGAAAGATGACCGGTTGTACTGTCATGCCCGGCGAACGCTATACCAAGGGCCATCTGGGCGACCCACCTATCCGAAACGGGCGTGCCGTCGCGCGCGTGCGCTCCCATCAGGCTTTGCACGAAGTCGGGTGGATCGACCGGCTGAGCACGTCGCGACTGGATCAGGTCACCCACGGCACTGTGCATCCTGTCGCGAGCACGGCGGGCGCGGACCAGGTGCGGTGCGGGGACCCACGAGGGAGTGATCGGGTCCAGACCGCGCATGAAGTCACGAAAATCCGACGCGACAGTGGGCGGCATGTGCCGGACGAAGTCAGCGCCGAGGAACGACTCCATGATCACGCCGAGCACCAGGGTGTTCATCTCCTCAGGGAGATCGAACCTGCCACTGTCCCCGAGCCGGGCGATGAACTCGGCACATCGGCGTTCCATGATTGCCAGGTACGAAGTCAACGTCCGGGCCCGAAACATCGGGAGCATGATCTCCCGCTGGTGCAGGTACTCGCTGCGTTCGGCTAGGTAGTAGAAGTCGACCCCGAGCAGGGGTCTCGTGAAGGCGATAGCGGGGCCGATCTCGAGGCTGTCATCGGTCTCCTTGAAAGCCCACCGCGCCAGCTCAGGACCAAGCAGGACGATGACGGGCCGCCGACCGAGCCGCAGCCTGAACATCTCCCCGTGCTCCCGGTATCCGCGCTCCATCAGCCTGTACTGATCGCTGAGGAACTGCAGAGCATGTCCGACAAGCGGCCGGGCGCCCGATACTAACGGAGGCAGTGTCCGTACTTCCTGGTTCTCGGAGTTCGCTTGTTCATCATGGGGGGCGAGCGTCTGGTCAGGCATGGCGGTCTCCGATCGGGGGAAGCGCAGGCCCTGCCTCACTACTGATTGTGAAGCGTCGTGCGCGGGATCACCAGCCATACGGCTCCAACGAGGCCGCGTGCGGGGAAGATGTCCACGGCAGCGCGGAGGGTGCCTGATGCCGTAGACTGTGCAGGCGCCTGCGCTCGTAGCTCAACGGATAGAGCATTTGACTACGGATCAAAAGGTTGGGGGTTCGAGTCCCTCCGAGCGCGCCCAGCTCACAGGCCCCTTGCCCAAAGCGGAAGGGGCCTTTCTGCTCCTTCTGGGAGCCACGCTGGGAGCCACGGCACACGTCAGTCTCCGAACAAAGCCCGGCTCATCGACTCGGCCGCCGCCCGCTTGTCACCTTCGAGCAGGTGCCCGTACACATCCTTGGTAATGGCGATGCTGGCATGCCCGAGCACCTCAGAGACCACGTGCAGCGGCGTGCCCTGGGCAAGCATCAGCGAGGCCCCCGAGTGGCGCAGCTCGTGCGGATGCCAGTGACCCAGGCCCGCCCGCTCGCACAACTGGGCGAATGAGTGCGAGAAGTTGTCCGGGTCCATCGGCGTCCCGGCCTCCGAGGTGAAGATCAGCCCG
>JASHXJ010000349.1 GCA_030043595.1 Trebonia sp. | reverse complement strand
GTCTGCGTGCTCGCCGGTCACGGCGATCCGCCGTCGCTGCTCGAGGAGGTGCGGGAGATGTTCGGGCTGGCCGCCGTAAGCCTGCTCGAGCGCCGCGGGTCGTCGTGGTACGTGCTGGCCAGCGCCGGCGAGAATCCGCCCGAGGAGGCGGCCGCCCCTGGCGCCTCGGTCGCGGTCGCGGTCAGCGACACCTTCCTGCTCGCCGGACGCGGGCGAAAGCTAGGCGCCGGCGAGCGGGAGGTGCTCGAGGCGTGCGCGATACCGCTGGTGACGGGCATCGCCCGGCGCCGGCGGGACGCGGCGGGGGCCAGCACCGCCGACGAGGCATGGCACCGGTCGCGCTGGACGGTGCTCGCCGCGACCAGCCGCGAGGCGCGCAACCAGATCGCGGCGGCCAGGCAGGCGCTGACGGCGATCGCGACGAGCCCTTCCGATAACCTGGCGGCGCAGCTGGCGGTCGCGTGGCGTGCCCTGTACCGCGTCGACCGGCTGGCCGCCGACCTGGGCGCGCTCGGCCGGCTGCACGCCGGGGCGCTGGAAACCTTCCTGCGGCCGGTCGATCTCGACGAGGTGCTCGCCGCGGTCCTCGACGACCTCGGGCCCGGCGGGCACGACGTCACGCTCGGCTCGCTGGAGAACGTGCCTGACGCGGTCGCCGACGCGGCACTGCTCGCCCGGGTGCTGACCACCCTGCTCGCCGATGTCCTGGCCCGCGGCTCCGGCGCCGCACCGCCGTCGGTCACCGCCGACAGCGCGGATGGCACCGTGCGGATTCGGATCACCGGGCACGGGACGTGCACGCGGCCTGACCCGGACGGACTGCCGATACGGCTGGCCAGGGACCTCACCGAGGCCATGGGCGACACGCTCGGCTGCGACCAGGCGCCGGACGGCGGCTGGAGCGTCGTGATCACGCTGCCCGCCGCCGCCTCCCGGCGGCTGGCCCGCACGGGCGACAACGGGCCGGCGACCGCAGGGCCGGTCAGCTCTTCGTGACCTTCACCGTCGCCGCGGCCAGGTTGTTGAGCAGGTTCGGGTCCGGGTTGGCCGCACCGTCGGCCGCCGCCACCAGCGCGGTCCCGGCCCGGACCGCCGTGACCGAGATCGTCAGCTGCACCGACTGCCCGGCCGGCAGCGAGCCCAGCGACCAGCCCAGCAGCCCGCCGATCCGCGAGCAGCCGCCCGAGCACCCGGTCACCTGCAGCGGAGCCGACACCGCCGCCGCTGCCAGCACGCCGGTGGCCAGCGCCGGCCCGGCGTTGGCCACCGTCAGCGTGCACGTCGCGGACCTGCCCGCGGCCAGGCTCGACGGGCACGACAGCCCCGCCAGCACATTGGCCTGGCTGGAGACCGCGACCGTGAACGGCCCCGCCGTCACGCTGCCGGCGGAGTTGGCCGCCGTCACCGAGTAGGTAAACGACCTGGTGCCCGCCGACGGGGTCCCGGACACCAGCCCGCTGGCACTCACCGACAGCCACGACGGGCCGCTGGCGCGGGTGAACGACGGCGCGGGAGTGCCGGAGGCGGTGAACTGGTACGAATACGGCGTGCCGGTCGCCGCCGTCAGCGGCGGGGAATCGGCCGTGAACGCCGGCGCCACCGCCGCCGGCTGCACGGTGATCGTCGCGGTCCCGGTCGCGTAGTCGCCGTCTTCGTCGGTCACCGTGTAGCCGAAGGTGTCGGTCCCGGTGAACCCAGACGGCGGGTTGTAGGGGAACGACCCGTCGGAGTTCACCGTCACCGTGCCGCTAGCCGCGGTCTCGCCGCTGGCCGGCCCGGACGCGGTCAGCGTGTCCCCGGCAGGCGCGGACGTGCCCGCCCCCGCCGACAGCAGCCCGCCGACCGCGGCCACGGTCAGCGGCTCGCCCTCGGTCGCGGTGTAGGACGGCGCCCCGGTGCTGACCGGGTCCGCGTACGTGAGGATCGCCTCGCCGTTGCCGCTGTTGACCTGACCCGAGTTCCCCGTGTCGTCGATGTCGGCGCTGCCCGGGTACGACGACCCGCCGCCACCGCCGCCACCGCCGGTGTCGAGATTCCCGGTCGAGTCGTGGATCGCGACACCGGAGCCGCCGGCCCCGCCGCCGAAGTAGCCGCCGCCACCGCCGCCGCCCTGCTGCTTCAGCTCCCCGAATGAGTCGCCACCGGTCGAGCCCGAGCCTGGGTCGCCGCTGGAGCCCGGGACAGTGCTCACGCCCGTGCATGACGCGGGGATGCTCCCGGTGATCGTTCCCGCCGTCCCGCCATCACCAGGTCCCGACGTGGTACCGGCCGCTCCGCCGCGGCCGCCGGTCACCGTCAGGCCCGCCGCGGAATACCCGCCGCCGTCCCCGCCGGCCGTGTCAGCGTTGCCGCCCGCGCCGCCGGGGTTGACCGAGATGCTGGCACTCTCGCAGGAGTCGGCTACCTCACCCGATATGGCGGCACCGCCGCCGCCGCCGGCGACCAGCAGCATGGTGCCGGACAAGGCCACGTCCGTGGCGCCGCCGCCGCCCCCGCTGCCCTCATCGGCGTTTCCCGGTCCGCCGCCGTTTATCCCGCCGGCGCTGATGTTCCCGTTGTTGAAACCACCGCCGGCGCCGCCGACATCGACCTGCAGGGTGGTCCCGGCGGTGACGTCGAGCGTCGCGGTCACCAGCGCGCCGTCACCACCCGGCGTCAGGGTGCCTACACCGGGGGCGGAGCCGCCCACCGCGCCGTACAGCTGCACCGACAGCGACGACACCCCGATGGGCACGGTGAAGAACGACTGGTCCGTCTCCGGCGTCGTGAACATCACCGTGCACGTCCCGTTCGAGCACGACGGATCGCCCGCCGCCGCCGCGGCCGGCC
>JASHXJ010000348.1 GCA_030043595.1 Trebonia sp. | reverse complement strand
ACACGCCGCCGACGGCGACAGTATTGACGAACTGCCCGACGGGTTCGCGATCACCGAGGACCATCTCCTGGCCACGATCGCGGCTCAGGGCTCCTCGTCCCAGGTTGACCGCGGCGACATCGTGCTGATCAGGACGGGTCAGCTGGCCCGCTGCCGCCGCCGCGGGAGCTGGGCCGGGTACGCGTCCGGCCCGGCGCCCGGCCTGTCGTTCGGCACGCTCGCATGGCTGCACGGCAGCGAGATCGCCGCCATCGCGACCGACACGTTCGCCGTCGAGGTCGTGCCGCCCGAGTTCGGCTCGCCCTGCGTCACGCCGCTGCACCAGGTCGCCATACCCAACATCGGGCTCTTCCTCGGGGAGATGTTCGACCTTGAGGCGCTGGCGGCCAGCTGTGCCAGCGACGGAATCTACGAGTTCCTCGTCGTCGCCGCGGGCCTGCCGATCACCGGCGGTGTCGGCATCCCCGTCAACCCCATCGCCGTCAAATGAGGCAAACCAGGCAAATCAGGAGCCGCTGTGCGCAAGGAAGACTTCGACACCTACATCGACCGGTTCAACCAGGAGGACCCCGGCGCGTTCGAGGATTACATGGCGCCGGATGTGCGCATGCTGAACGGCACCCTCGAGATCAACGGTGTCGGCGACGTCAAAGCGCACTACGCCAAGATCTGGAGCGCGATGCGCGAATCGCTCAACGTCGAGCGCTTCGTCAGTGACGAGAAGACCGTCGCGATCCAGATGCACACCCATTTCGAGGTGCTGACCGACGATGCCGCCTCTCCCTTCGGCCAGATCAGCGCCGGTGAGACCTTCGACTTCCACGGCCTGATCATGTACCGGCTGCGGGCGGACGGAAGGTTCGCCGACATCAGGGTCGCCTACAACAGCTTCATCTACACCGGTCTCGACGGCATCGCGACCGACCTCGGGATACCGCACTGATGACCCCCTCGTTCACCGGCCAGCTCATCCGCCGCACAGACGAGGGATTCGCGGACGCCGCCGTCGGCCGGCTCTTCAACCAGCGCAGACCCCAGCAGCGGCCCGCCGCCGTGCTGCGCGCGGCCGACGTCGCCGACGTGGCGGCCGCGGTGCGCCTGGCCAGGGCGGAAGGCCTGCAGGTCGCCGTCCGCGCGGGCGGGCACAGCTGGGCGTCCTGGTCGCTGCGGGAGAACACGCTGCTCATCGACCTGGCCGCCGCGAACAGCATGAGCTACGACGAGACCACGGGCATCGCGACCGTCGGCCCGGCGGTCCGCGGCGGCCTCGACCTGGACCCGTTCCTGGCCGGGCACAACCGGTTCTTCGCCGGCGGCCACTGCCCGACGGTCGGCCTGGGCGGCTTCCTGCTGCAGGGCGGCATGGGCTGGAACTGCCGAGGCTGGGGCTGGGCCGCCGAGTCGATCGAGTCGATCCAGGTGGTGACCGCCGACGGCGACATCGTCCGCTGCGGTGAGACAGAAAACCAGGACCTGTTCTGGGCCGCCCGCGGCTCCGGTCCGGGCTTCTTCGGCGTGGTCACGAACTTCCGGCTGCGAACCCGCGAACGCTACCGGGAGCTGACGCAGACCACGTACGTGTATCCCGCCGGGCTGGCCGAAGAGGTGCTCCACTGGCTCTACCGCGCCCGGCACGACGTGCCCCCGACGGTCGAGCTGGTGGCGGTCGGGATCACGCCGCCGCTGCCACCCGAGCTGAACCACGAAGGCCCGGTGCTGGTGGTGGACGGCGTGAGCTTCGACGGCGGCCCCGGGTCGCTGGCCGCCCTGGACACCTGCCCGGTGGCAGCCAGGGCGCTGGTCAGCAGGCGGGCGCAGCCGGTCACGATCGCCGACCTGCGCGCCGAACAGCTCCGCGCCAATCCCGAGGGCCACCGCTACGTCGCCGACAACGCCTACCTGGCGGGGGAGCCAGCGGCGATGATCCCCGCCCTGACGCCCGCGTTCACCGGCCTGCCGACCGCCAAGTCGTTCTCGCTGTGGTTCGACCTCGCCCACCTGCCTGCCCGCGAGCTCCCCGACATGGCGCTGTCCGTGCAGACCGACATCTACTTCGCGACCTACGTCGTGTGCGCGGACCAGCAGCAGGACGCGCTCTGCCGGTCCTGGACCGACGCCACCATGGACCGGCTCGCGCCTTTCGACGCCGGGTGCTACCTGGGCGACAGCGACTTCACCGTGCGGACCGCCAGGTTCATGAGCGAGGAGGCATGGCAGCGTTTCCGCCGGGTCCGCGCCGCCCGCGACCCGGACCGTCTCTTCGCCGGCTACCAGTGCGCGGATGAGTCCGCACTCAACCGCGCGGACCGTAGCCGGTGACGCTCACTAGTATTCAGAACGAGCCGTGGCGACTCCCGCGGCCCACCCACTGCGTGAGGGGGCGTCCATGCGCGCGATCGTCGTCGAGAAGACCGGCGGACCCGAGGTCATGCAACTCGCGGACCGCGATGACCCCGTGCCGCGGCCTGGCCAGCTCGTCGTGCGGGTGGCGGCCGCCGGGGTCAACTTCATGGACACCTACCAGCGCGCCGGAATCGGCGTGTACGTGCAGCCGACCCCCTTCGTGCCCGGCGGCGAGGGCGCCGGGACGGTTACCGCGATCGGCGAGGGGGTGACCGACTTCGCGCCAGGGGATCACGTGGCCTGGAGCGGCGGGGCGGCCCCCGGCAGCTACGCCGAACAGGTCGCCCTGCCCGCCGACCGCGCCGTCCCCGTGCCGCACGGCATCGACCTCCAGGTCGCCGCCGCCGTCATGCTGCAGGGCACGACCGCGCACTACCTGTGCCACAGCACGTTCGCTGTCCAGGAAGGCAACGTGGCCGTCGTGCACGCGGCCGCCGGCGGGGTCGGGCTGCTGCTCACCCAGATGATCAAGCGGCGCGGCGGGATCGTGATCGCCACCACGTCCACCACTGCCAAGGCCGTGCTCGCCCAGCGCGCGGGCGCGGACCACGTGACCACGTACGACGAGTTCGTGGACGCGGTCCGCCGCGTCACCGGCGAGCGCGGCGCCGACGTCGTCTTCGACGGCGTGGGCAAGGCCACCTTCGACAACAGCCTGGCGGCGCTGCGGCCGCGCGGCATGATGGTGCTCTACGGCGGTTCGAGCGGCCAGGTCCCGCCCTTCGACCTGCAGCGGCTGAACACCGGGGGCTCGCTCTACGTGACCAGGCCCACCCTCGCGCACTACACCGCCGACCGCGCCGAGCTGCTGTGGCGCGCGGGCGACCTGTTCGAGTGGATCGCCAAGGGCGAGCTCGACGTGCGGATCGGCGCCGAGTACCCGCTGGCGGACGCCGCGCAGGCGCACGCGGACCTCGCCGCCCGCCGCACCTCCGGCAAGCTCCTGCTAATCCCGTAGCATTGCCCAGTAGCCCCCGGATAGCCCGCGGATAGTGAGGAACGACCGCTGTGCACGCCATAGCCGAGATCATCTTTATCGGCTGGCTTGTCTTCTGGGTGTTCTGGTTCGTGGCGGCCGCCGGCGCCAAGGCAGGACGCCAGAGACTGGGCCAGTTCGCGGGCACCCGGGTGGCGCTCATTCTCATTGTCGTGTTCCTCGTGCGGCTGCGAGTTTTCCGGGGGCACGCGGACACGAGCAGCCCGTGGCTGCAGGGCGCCGGCCTCGCCCTCTTCGTGCTGGGACTGGCGCTGGCCGTGTGGGCCAGGTTCTATCTCGGCCGGAACTGGGGAATGCCGATGTCGCAGAAAGCCGATCCAGAGCTCGTGCGGACTGGCCCGTACCACAGTATTCGCCACCCCATTTACTCCGGCATCATCCTCGCGATCGTCGGGACCGCGGTGGCGGTCAGCGTGTACTGGCTGATAGCGGTTGCCGTGATCGGCGCGTACTTCATCTACAGCGCGGTCATCGAAGAGCGCAACATGGCCAGGACGTTCCCTGACGCCTATCCGGACTACAAGCGCTCCACCAAAATGCTGATCCCCTTCATTCTCTGAGACTGTCGGCACCCCCCTGACCGACACGCGTGTCGGTTAACTCACCCTGCCCGCGCGACCAGCGCGGATGATCGGCCGTACTATCGGGTAATCCGTCTGGAAAGCCGCACGAGGAGCCGCCGTGACCTTGCTTGAGCGCATCAACGGCCCGCAGGACCTCAGGGAACTCAGCCAGGACCAGCTAAGCCTGCTGGCCGCGGAGATCCGGGACGTCCTGGTGGAGACGGTAACGAGGACGAGCGGCCACCTGGGGCCGAACCTCGGCGTGGTGGAGCTGACCATCGCGCTGCACCGCGTGTTCGACTCGCCGAAGGACAGGCTGATCTTCGACACCGGTCACCAGTCCTACGTGCACAAGCTGCTCACCGGCCGCTACAGCGCCTTTCACACGCTCAGGCAGTCCGGCGGCCTGTCCGGCTACCCGAGCCGCGCGGAGTCCGAGCACGACCTGGTGGAGAACTCGCACGCCTCCACGAGCCTGTCCTACGCCGACGGGCTGGCGAAGGCCTACACGCTGCGGGGCGAGTTCGACCGCACGGTCGTCGCCGTGATCGGCGACGGCGCGCTGACCGGCGGCATGGCCTGGGAGGCGCTGAACAACATCGCCGTCGCCCACGACTCCCGGCTCGTCATCGTGGTCAACGACAACGGCCGCTCCTACCAGCCCACGATCGGCGGCCTCGCCAGCCACCTGGCGAGCATCCGGGTCAGCCAGCGCTACGAGCACGTCCTCGACTACATCAAGACGACGGTGACCCGCGCGCCGATCGTCGGCCACCCGCTGTACGGCGCGCTGCACGGCGCCAAGAAGGGGCTCAAGGACTTCCTCCAGCCGCAGGTCCTGTTCGAGGACCTGGGCATCAAGTACGTCGGCCCGATCGACGGCCATGACGAGCTGATGCTGGAGCACGCCCTGCGGAAGGCGGCCGACTACGGCGGCCCCGTCCTGGTGCACGCGATCACCCGCAAGGGGTTCGGCTATGCCCTCGCCGAGCAGAACGAGGAGGACTGCCTGCACCAGGTCCCCGCCGCGCCGCCGAAGACCGCGAAGACCGCGAAGACCGCCAGCCAGGCCGCGCCAGCCGCGCCCAAGCGGACCTGGACGGACGTCTTCGCCGAGGAGCTAGTCGCGGTCGGCGCGCGCCGCCCCGACGTCGTGGCGATCACCGCGGCGATGCTGCACCCCACCGGCCTGGCCGCGTTCAAGGCCGCGTACCCGGACCGCGTCTACGACGTTGGCATCGCCGAGCAGCACGCCATCACCAGCGCGGCCGGGCTGGCCATGGGCGGCCTGCACCCGGTGGTCGCGGTCTACGCGACGTTCCTGAACCGGGCCTTCGACCAGCTGCTCATGGACGTGGCGCTGCACAGGCTGCCGGTCACCGTGGTGCTCGACCGGGCGGGCGTCACCGGCCCCGACGGGGCCAGCCACAACGGCATGTGGGACGGCTCGATCCTGCAGGTCATCCCGGGCCTGCGGGTCGCGGCCCCCAGGGACGCCACCCGCATCGCCGAGCTGCTGAACGAGGCCGTCCAAGTGGGCGACGGCCCGACCGTGGTCCGCTATCCCAAGGGCACCGTCGGTAAGGAAGCCGAGGCGGTCGGCACGCTCGGCACGATGGACATCCTGGCCGTTCCCGACAGCGGCGGCACGAGCGACGTGCTCCTGCTCGGCGCCGGCCCGATGGCCGTGACCTGCCTGGAGGTCGCCGCCCGCCTCAAGGACCATGGCATCGGCGTGACCGTCGTCGACCCGCGCTGGGTCAAGCCAGTCGACGAGGCCGTCATCCCGGCCGCCCGCCAGCACCGGCTGGTCGCCGTCGTCGAGGACAACGGCCGGGCCGGCGGGTTCGGCGACGCCGTGACCCGGCTGCTGGCCGACCACGACGTCGAGACCCCGGTCAAGACGTTCGGCCTGCCGCAGGAGTTCCTCAGCCACGGCTCGCGGGAGGAGATCCTCGAGGCCGCCGGGCTGAGCCCGCAGCACCTGGCGCGGCTGCTTACCGAGGCCGTCGCGCGCCGTACGCCGGCCCCGCAGGAGGCGCCCGCGCCCGCGTCCGCGGAGGCTTCGACGGAAGAGCGCCTCGCAGAGTAGCGTTCACCTCGAAGGGCGCGAAGTACGCGCCCGGCAGGGAATGACGATGCTGCGAGTTGCCGTGGTCGGCTCGGGTCCGGCCGGGCTGTATACCGCCGAGGCGCTGGTCAAGCAGGCGGCCGCGCTGCCCGCGCCAGTACGGGTGCAGGTCGACGTGCTCGACCGGCTGCCCACGCCGTACGGGCTCGTGCGCTACGGCGTGGCCCCGGACCACAAGTCGATCAAGTCGGTCGCGAACTACCTGCGGCGCGTGCTCGAGAGCCCCGACGTGCGCTTCCTGGGCGGGGTGCAGCTCGGCACCGACGTCACCCGCGAGGACCTGACCGGCGCCTACGACGCCGTGGTCTACGCGACGGGCGCGATGCGCGACCGGCGGCTCGGCATCCCCGGCGAGGACCTGTCCGGCAGCTACGCGGCCACGGATTTCGTCAACTGGTACTGCGGGCACCCCGACCTGGACATGGACGCGTTCACGCTCGACGCCGAGTCGGTGGCGGTGATCGGCGTCGGGAACGTGGCCGTGGACGTGGCCCGCATCCTGGCCCGCGACGTCGAGGAACTGGCCGAGACGGACGTGCCGGAGCCGGTGCTCGCCGCGCTGCGCGCGAGCAAGGTCCGCGAGGTGCACATGATCGGCCGCCGCGGCCCCGCGCAGGCCAAGTTCACCACCAAGGAGCTGCGCGAGCTCGGCGAGCTCCCCGGCGTGACCGTGTCGGTGGAGCCGGCCGAACTGGACCTGACCGGATTCGACTCCTCCGGCGAGTCGGCCGAGCTGGCCGAGTCGGACCGCCGCGTGCGCGGCAACCTGGTCGCGATGCGCGAATGGCTGTCCGCGCCGGCCGCGGCTGGTCCCGGACGCAGGCTGCGGGTCCGCTTCTGGTTGCGTCCCGTGGAAATTCTTTCATCATCATCGGGAACGGTCCGTGGCCTCTCCCTCGAGCGGACCCGTCTGACCAGCGACGGGACGTTCGAGGGCACCGGCGAGATCGAGACGCTGGACACCCAGCTGGTGCTGCGCTCGGTGGGCTACCAGAGCGTGCCGCTTGACGGCGTGCCGTTCGACTCGCGCTCCTGCACCGTGCCGAACGCTTCCGGCCGTGTCCTCGGCGCTTCCGGCGCGCCGCTGCCGGGGGAGTATGTCGCGGGCTGGCTGAAGCGCGGCCCGACGGGCGTGATCGGCACGAACAAGTCGGACGCGGCGGAGACGGTCCGCGCGCTGCTCGCCGACCTGGCGGGCGGGCCGGACGCGGACGACGCCAGGGCCCTGCCCCGCCCGGGGCTGCTGAAGTTCCCTGACCCCGCGCCGTCCCGGGAAGACGGAGCGCGCTCGCCGCTCGCCGGCGTGCTCGCCGAGCGGGGCGTGCGCCCGGTTTCCTACGACGAGTGGCTGCGCATCGAGTCCGCGGAGGCCGAGCTGGCCAGGTCCCTTGGCCGCGGCGAGCGAGTGAAGCTGCCGGGCAAGGATGCCATCTGGTCGGCGTGCCGTCCGGGGGGCTGACCGTGGCCGGCGACACTCCGGGTGCGCCGGAGGCAGAACTCCTGCGGCGGATCGACACGAGCGTTCCGCACATCGCCCGCGTCTACGACTTCCTGCTGGGCGGCAAGGACAATTTCGCCGTGGACCGCGAGGCGGGCGCGCGCGCCGCAGAAGCCAACCCCGCGCTGCTGCGCGGGGTGCAGGGAAACCGCGCGTTCCTCGCCCGCGCCGTCAGGTACCTCGCGGCCGAGTGCGGCATCCGGCAGTTCCTCGACATCGGGACCGGGATACCCGCGGCCGCCAACACCCACGAGGTCGCGCAGCAGGCGGCGCCCGGGTCCCGTGTCGTCTACGTCGACAACGACCCGATCGTGCTCGTGCACGCCCGCGCCCTGCTCACCGGGGGGAGCGGGCGCATCGCCTACCTGGAGGCGGACGTCAGGGACACCGCCCTGCTGCTGAGCGCGGCCGCTGCCACACTGGACTTCGCCACGCCGATCGCCGTCATGATGATCCTGCTGCTGCACTGCGTCCCGGACTCCGACGACCCGTGGGCCCTGGTCAGGCAGCTCATGGCCGCGGTCCCCCCAGGCAGTTACCTCGCCATCACCCACCCGACCGCCGACTTCGACCCGGAGTCCGCGGGCGAGATGATGTCCAGGCTCAACGCGATGATGCCGCGGCAGATCACGTACCGCCCGCGCGAGCAGGTCCTGGCCTTCTTCGACGGCCTCGAGCTCGTCGAGCCCGGCCTGGTCCGCGCCCCAGAATGGCGCCCCGACTCCCCGCGGACAGCCGCCAACCCCGCCCAGCTGTGGGCCGGCGTGGCCCGCAAGCCCGGATAGCCCGCGCCGCGCGCCGGGCAGCTAACCCGCTGTTTCATTACTCTTCGTGAGAATGTCATTACCTGAAGGCATGATGATGGCGGAGGGCGGCCCCGCGGGCCGCCAGAGGGCGCGGCGGAGGGAACCGGACATGGGGGAGTGCGGCGGCACGGGCGGCATGCAGTGCATGCTGCTGGCGCAGACGCTCGGGCTGGCGATGGCCCGCAAGGCGGCGGACATCCTCGACCGGCACCGCGTGCCGCTGACCCGCGCCGCGGGCGGTGACAACGGGCTGGACCCCGCGCAGTTCGCGGCCGACGACGCGATCTTCACCGCCGTCCTCGACGCGGCGAACGAGTGCCTTGGCCGGTTCGACGCCAGGCCCGCCGACGACCGCTGGTGCGACGCGCTGCTGCACCTGATCCAGCTCGCTCAGTTCGCCGCCGAGACGAGCTGATCCCTGCCACGCCGGCCCTCTGCGCAGCCATGAGTTAGCCGCCGCCACCGGGGTAGACACACCCAGTGGCCTGCGGGCTTGCCTGGTTGACCACGAGGAGTTATTCCGATTAATATCGCCGGAAAAGTGGTCAAGACCCAGCCTGGCCCGTGGAGCGAGGGGGCACGTGGCACTTCCTGACTTCCTGGTGGCCGGAGTTCCGAAGGCGGGGACGACCGCGCTGCACGCGGCGCTCTCCGGTCACCCGGAGCTGTACATGTCGCCGATCAAGGAGCCGAAGTTCTTCCTCACCGACGGCCCGCCGCCGGCCAAGGGCGGTCCTGGCGACGCGCTGACCTACCGGGAGCACATCTGGCAGCGGGACCGGTATGAGGCGCTGTTCGACGCGGCCCCGGCGGGCACGCTGCGCGGCGAGTCGACCCCGCTCTACCTCTACGACCGGGCCGCGATGCGCCGGATCGCGGCGCTGGTCCCCGCGGCGCGGATCATCGTGATCATCAGGGACCCGGTCGAGCGGGCGCACTCTAACTGGACGCACCTGTGGTCGGCGGGCCTGGAGCCGGTCGGCGACTTCGTCCGGGCCTGCGCCGAAGAGGAGCGCAGGATCGCGGCCGGGTGGGCGTCGTTCTGGCACTACACCGGGCTCGGCAAGTACGGCGAGCAACTCGACTACGCGTTCTCGCTGTTCCCGCGCGATCAGGTGCTCGTGCTGCGCTATCGGCTCCTCGTCGACTCACCCGCCGAGACGCTCGACCAGATATGCGCCTTCCTCGGGGTCAGGCAGGGGATCCTCACCGCGATCCCGCGCGAGAACGTGACCGCGCACCCGGAACGGACGCTGGCGCACCGGACCGTCTCGCTCGGCATGCGGGCCAGTGACGCGCTCGGCCGGCTGCTGCCCGGCCACATGGCGCGGGTGGCGACCCACCGCCTCGAGCGGTACCTGCAGCGCAGCCGCAGGGAACGGCAGCCGCTGGACTGGCAGCAGCGGCAGGCGCTGCTGCCGAAGTTCGAGGAGGACATCAAGCTGCTGGAGAAGGTGCTCGGCGAGAGCTTCGGCGACTGGCTGGCGCCCAGGGAACGGTCAGGCGGTCTCGTCGGCGCCCGGCCGGCCGGCCAGGGGCAGGCCAAGAACGGCCGCCGGAGGTAGCCCTCAGCGCAGCTCGGTGACCAGGGCGTGCGACCCGTCCGGCTGTGTCATCTCGTAGTACAGCCTGGTCCGCCCGCCCGGGAGGTCCACGAGGTCCAGGTAGCGAAGCCCGCCGCCGCGGTACGGCGAGGACGCGGCCGGCCCGCCGCCTGGCGGGGAGGTCGCGATCAGCGCGACCGGATCGGAGCCGACGGCGACGCCGGTCCGCTCCTCGTAATTCTCCGCGGCGCTCGCCCGGCCGTCGTAGTACGCGGTGATCGACCGCCCGCCGAACCGGACAGCGGTGACCCGGGCGCCGCGGGAATCCCACTCGCCGGGCCGGCCGGACAGCGCCGTGCCGTGCCAGGTCCAGTCCAGCCCGTCCGCGCTGGTCGCGTACTCGGTCGTCATCTGGTCAGTTTCCAGCGGGTCGGTGAGCGGGTGGATCGTGGCCCACATGTGCCAGTGGCCGTCACGGTGCTGGATGACGGGATCCTTGACAGCCCGCTTCGTGACGTCGCCAGGGAGCACGACCTCGCTGCGCCGGACGTCGAACTCGGCCGGGTGCGCCGCGTCGGTCGCCTCGACCCGCCAATGCTTCGTGCCGGTCGTGGCGCAGCTCAGGTACAGGCGCCACTGCCCAGATGGCAGCCGGACCAGCTCGGGGCGCTCAAGCGATTCGCTCTCCACCCCGTCCTTGGTAATCAGCGCGCACGTCTGGAAGTTCACGCCGTCGCGGGCGCGGGCCACCGCCACGGCATAACCGCGCCCGCTGCCGACCGGACGGCGGAGCCGGTAGGCGAGATAAATCCCGTCTTCGGCCACGACCGCCGAAGGGCCGCCGGCCCAGTACCCGGAGCCCGCGCCCGGCGGGGCTACCGCGATGTCCGCGTCGGCTGGCCGGGGCACAAGAGAAACATTATTGTTACTAATCATGTAGGAATTATAGACAATCTCACTACCGCGGAAGGCGCAAACGCGGCCCGCGATATCAGACCGGATATGGACGAAAACGATCATACGGAAACTCGGTGCCGACCGGACCAGGATTGACCAGCAGAGATGCCCAGGTAGGCCTAGGCAGATCCGTCATCGCGGGTTAATGATGATTGGGACGGGCTGATCGATGCAAGGGGGCCACGATGAGGGCATCCGTCCGCATCGCCTGGCGAGCGGCCGCGGCCATCGCGTTCGGCGCGACCGCGGCGCTCGCGGTTACCCTCACGCGGGGAGCCCCGTTGCACGCCGCGCTGACGTCCGCGAGGCACACCAGTCCCGCCAGGCACGCCCAGAGCGGCACCCCCGAGTGCGCGGCGTCCGGCCTGCACATCTCGATCGACAGCGCTGGCGCCCCGGCGGCCGCCACCCGCGTCTCGCCCGGCATGCGCCGGCTCACCGTGCGGTTCCCCGTGGACTTCACCAACGTCTCGAGCGCGCCGTGCACGCTTCGCGGGTATCCCGAAGTGTCCGCCTACCGCGGCGCAGGCACGCAGGTCGGCAACGTGGCCGGCCTGGACACGTCGATGAGCGCGCGGCTCATCGTGCTCGCCCCGGGTGCGACCGCGCACGCGGCCGTGGTGGACAGTGTCTCGTCCGGCCGGTGCCGGCCGGTGGCCGCGACGGGGCTGCGGGTCATCGCGCCGGGCCTGTCCGTGCCCCGCTATGTCCGGCACACCGTGGCGGCGTGCTCCGCCTCCGGGCGCAAGGCCCCGGTTTTCCTGCACGTCCGGGCCCTCCAGACCGGCACCGGGGTCACTGCTGCCAGGAACTCAGAGCAGCCGCGCTCCAAGCTGACATGAGCCGCGCCCGCGCGGGGACAATGCACATCATGAGCGTGAGCGACACGCCGATCGCGCAAGACGAAACGGAACGTCCCGTCCCCGACCACGGCGCCACAGAGCACACCGCAGACCGCAGCGACCGCGAGGGCCAGAACGGCCACCACGGCCAGAACGGCCACCAGGACCACAACGGCCAGCCCGAGCTGCCCGCGGACAGGTACCTGGACCGCGAGCACAGCTGGGTCCAGTTCAACCAGCGCGTCCTCGAGCTCGCGGAAGACGACCAGGTTCCGCTGCTCGAACGCGTCCGCTTCCTGGCTATCTTCGCGTCCAACCTCGACGAGTTCTTCATGGTCCGGATCGCGGGCCTCATGCGGCGGATGGTGGCCGGCTTCCCTGTGGAGGGCGCGGGCACCCAGATGGCCGCGTCCGTGCTCGGGAACACGCTGGCCCGCGCCGGCGAGCTCACCAAGCGGCACGCGGCGGACTTCACCCAGCTGATCCAGCCCAGGCTCGCCGAGCACGGCATCGAGATCCTCCGCTGGAAGGAGCTGTCCCAGGCCGAGCGCAACGACCTCACCGAGCTGTTCAAGAGCCGGATCTACCCGGTGCTCACCCCGCTGGTCGTGGACCCGGCACACCCGTTCCCTTTCATCTCCGGCCTGAGCCTCAACCTGGCCGTCACGCTGGCCGAGCCGGGCACCGGAGCCACCATGTTCGCCCGGGTCAAGGTGCCGCCGAACCTGTCGCGCTTCCTGCGGGTGAGCCGGTACCGCTACGTGCCGATCGAGGACGTGATCGCGGCGCACCTGAACGAGCTGTTCGGCGGCATGGACATCGTCGAGCACTTCGTGTTCCGCGTGACCCGGGTCCGGGAGTTCGAGGTCGACGAGGACGCCACCCAGAACCTGCTGCAGGCGATGGAGCGCGAGCTGATCAAGCGGAGGTTCGATCCGGCGGTGCGCCTCGAGGTCGAGGACGACATGTCCGACGACGTGCTGTGCCGTCTGGTCAAGGAACTGGGCATCGAGGAGCTGGCCGTCTTCAAGGTGAGCGGCCCGCTCGACCTGGCCGGGCTTGACGCGATCTCCGACCTGCCGATCGGCGAGCTGCGCTACCCGGCATTCGTGCCGTCCACCCGGGCGGTGCCCACCGACACCAGCATCTTCGTCACGCTGAACGAGCGCGACGTGCTCGTGCACCACCCCTACGATTCGTTCACCACGACCGTGGAGCGGCTGATCGAGGAGGCCGCGGCGGACCCCCGGGTGCTCGCGATCAAGCAGACGCTGTACCGCACCAGCGGCGAGTCGCCGATCGTAGACGCCCTGATCGACGCCGCCGAGGCCGGCAAGCAGGTCGTCGTCGTGGTGGAGATCAAGGCCAGGTTCGACGAGCGGGCGAACATCGCCTGGGCGCGCAAGCTGGAGGAAGCCGGCTGCCACGTCGTCTACGGCTTCGTCGGGATGAAGACGCACGCGAAGGTGGTGCTGATCGTGCGCGAGGAGGCGGACGGGAGCCTGCGGCGCTACTGCCACATCGGGACCGGCAACTACCACCCGACGACGGCGCGGCTGTATGAGGACTTCGGCCTGCTCACCGCGGACCCGACGGTCGGCGAGGACGCCACCGACCTGTTCAACCACCTCACCGGGTACAGCAGGAAGAACGGCTACCGGCGGCTGCTCGTCGCCCCGGAGGCGCTGCGCGCGGGGATCGTGGGACGCATCTGCCGCCAGGCGGCGCGGGCGCGGGCCGGCAAGTCGGCCAGGATCGCCTTCAAGTGCAACGCGCTGGTCGACGAGGCCGTGGTGGACGCGCTGTACCGGGCCTCCCAGGCCGGGGTGCCGATCGACCTGTGGGTCCGCAGCATGTGCGCGCTCAAGCCGGGCGTCCCCGGTCTGTCGGATAACATCCGGGTGCGCAGCGTGGTCGGCCGGTTCCTCGAGCACTCGCGGATCTACGCGTTCGGCACTGGCGAGCCGGACCCGCACGCGGAGCCGGGGGAGGACCCCGAGGCGGGCAACGAGGTATGGCTGGGCAGCGCGGACATGATGCACCGCAACCTCGACCGCCGGGTGGAGTCGCTTGTCCGGGTCGCCGACCCGGCGCATTGCACTAGACTGCGTGGGCTGGTCGCGCTCGGCATGGACGACGAGACGTCCTCGTGGTGGCTGGACGGCGACGGCGGCTGGACCAGGCACGGGCGGGACGCCGACGGCAGACCGCTGCGTGATGTCCAGGAGAGCCTCATCAGAGAGAAGATCCGAGGACGCAGCGCAGATGGCTAGTAAACCGCCTGACAGCAAGCTGATCAGGGCGGCTGGCGCGGTCGCGTGGCGACCGGGCCCGGACGACGGCGAACCCGCGGTGCTGCTCGTCCATCGCACGAGGTACGACGACTGGTCGCTGCCGAAAGGCAAGCAGGAGCACGGTGAGCCGCTGCCGCTGACAGCGGTCCGCGAGGTGTTCGAAGAAGGCGGCGCACGGC
Organism: Trebonia sp.; assembly: GCA_030043595.1. GTDB lineage: Bacteria > Actinomycetota > Actinomycetes > Streptosporangiales > Streptosporangiaceae > Trebonia. Next base: position 1,632 of record JASHXJ010000348.1, on the reverse strand, counting down.
TGGTGCTCGGCCGCCGCCTGAAGTCAGTGCGCTACCTGGTGGGCGGGCGCCCGAAGCGGGTCCACTACTGGGCGGCGCGCGCGGCGGACACGGACCATGACGCGGTGCCGAACGCCGAGGTGGACGAGGTTCGCTGGCTGCCGGTGGCGCGGGCCAGGGAGCTGGTCAGCTACCCGCGCGACCATCGCGTGCTCGACGACTTCGCCGGGCGGCCGGCGGCCACGGTCCCGCTGATCCTGGCGCGGCACGCGAAGGCGCTGCCCAAGTCGGGCTGGAACAGCGACGACGCCAGGCGCCCGCTCGACGGCACGGGCCGCGCGGACGCCAAGGTCCTGGCCAGCGTGCTGGCCTGCTTCGCGCCCGCCGGGCAGGTCATCAGCTCAGCCGCGGCCCGCTGCCTGGAAACCGTCCGCCCGTACGCGGAGCTCACCGGTGCCGACGTGCGGGCCGAACCATCCCTTCAGCCATCCCGAACGGACAGTGCCGGCTCCGCGGCCCTCCTGTCTCGCGCGGTGTCGGCAGGCGAGCCGACGGTGATCTGCGCCCACCGGGAGAACCTGCCTGGCCTGCTGGCCGCGGCGGTGGCCGCGCTCGGCGGCGCCGGGGTGCCCGACGGCTGCGCCGGCCCGCTGCCGACGAGCGCCTTCTGCGTCCTGCACGCGGCCGACGGCGTGCTGGTCGCCGCCGACCGCTACGACTTGTCGGACGACTGAGGTTCCGCGGATTCCGCGCTGGCCCCTGCGGCCGCGTGCCGCCCGCGTCTGCGGCGCAGGCGCAGCGCGATCCAGACGGCCAGCGCCGCGACGGCGGCGATGATCGCGTACAGCGCGTACCGGGTCACCCCGTTGTAGATCGCCTCGATGTGGTCGCCGGCGAAGTAGCCGAGGGTGACCCAGGTCCCGACCCAGGCCGCCCCGCCGGCCAGGTTGTAGGTCGTGAACGTGACCGGGTTCATCCCCGAGACGCCGCAGATGATCCCGTTGAGCTCGCGCAGCCCGACGATGAACCGGGCGACCACGACGACCACGCCGCCGTACCTGTCGACGGTCCGCTCGGCCCGCTCCAGGTGGTGTTCCCTGATGAGCACGAACCTGCCGTAGCGGAGGATCAGCGTGCGGCCGGCGAACCGGCCGATCGCGTACCCGATGGTGGCGCCCACGACGGCCGCCGTGAACGCCGTGACGCCGACCGCGACGACGTTGAGCTGGCCCGTGCCGGCGTAGATGGCCCCGGCGATCATCGCGAGCTCGCCCGGGATCACCGGCACGCCGATGTTCTCCAGCAGGATCAGCAGCCCGATCGCCCACACGCCGTAGTGCTCGATCGGTCCCTGCACGACCGTGAGGAACGGCGGCAGCGGCTTGCCCGCCAGCTCGCCAAGCCCTGCGGCGAGTGCGCTGGCTGTCAGCGGCGTGGCCAGCCGTCCGGTCAAGCGTCCTCTCCCGCCGGCACAGGGTCCGTCTCCTGCTGCCCGGCCTGGGCGAGCGCTGCCGCCAGCGGCCCTGCGGTCAGCTCCGCCTGCCAGGGGCGCGCGCCGTAGCCGGCCAGCGTCTCCGCGATCGCCGCGGGCGTGGCCGGGACGGGCGGCTCCCAGCTGAGCCGGCGCACCGCGTCGGGCGCGAGCAGGTTCTC
>JASHXJ010000347.1 GCA_030043595.1 Trebonia sp. | reverse complement strand
GCCCGGTGCCCACGTAGCTGGCCACGCCGAGCCCGCCGGCGGCCAGCACGGCGACGGCGGCGATGACGATAATCCCGGAGCGCGAGAACGACAATGCCCGACGCGAAGTGATTTGGCGCACGCGGCCCTCACTGTTTGTCACGCGTATGGGTAACGCGACGGCTGTCCGCTCCTCGTGAGCAGCGATCCTACACAGTGGTCACGGCCCGGCGAGGTGATTCCCGTAATAGTCGGCGAAGGCGAGCTGGGTGGCCTCGGGCCGGTGCAGGTGCCGGGGGAACGGGCGGGCGGGGTAGCCGGCGACGATGTGGCAGGCGGTGGACACGTGCTCAGGAATGCCCAGAAGCTCCTTGACGTCCGGCTCGCGGGCGACGAGCAGCGTGGTGAACGTCGTGGCGACGCCCTGGGCCCGCAGGGCCAGGCAGAGGTTCTGGGCCATCGGATAGACAGAGGCCCCGCCGACGATGCTCAGGCGGCCGAGCTCGGTGTCGGTGGGATGAGTCTCGGCGAGGTCGGCGCATACCACGATGATCACCGGGTGCTGGCCGAATCGCCGGGCGAAGTTGTCGGTGTCGGCCATCGTCCGCGCCGGGTCGCGGAAGCCTGTCCGGGTGCTCTTCAGCTGACCACCCGCGGCGGCGAGCGGCGCGGCGCCCGCGCGGGCGGCGGCGGCGACCTCTTCCCACAGCGGGAGGTACCACTCGCCGAGCTGGCTGCGCAGCCGCGCATCCCGGACGAAGACGAAGCGCACCGCGCACCGATTGCCCCCGTTGGGCGCGAACCGCGCGAGCTCGGTGGCCCGGTACAGCACCTCGTCAGGCACCGGGTCGTCACGGTAGTAGCGGCACGCGTGCTGTGTGCGCATGGCCTCGTCAAGTTCCAACGCCGGGCTCCTTCCCCGCCGGGCCGCCCGGGGCGTAGGCCGGAGCATGCCGGGGCCAGCCGCGGGCACCTTCGATCTGGGCGGCGGCCGCGAGCAGCACGTCCTCGCGGCCGGGGGCGGCGACCAGCTGCACCGCCCCGGGCAGTCCGGCGGCCGGCACGGGGACCGACGCCGCGGGAAAGCCCGCCAGGTTCCAGGCCCCGGTCATCGGGGCGAACATCAGCGACATCGTGGCACTGCGCAGCCAGGACCGCTCACCCCAGCGCCGCGCGGGCGGGCAGGGCCTGGCCAGGGTCGGCATGAGCAGCACGTCGTGGCGCGCGAAGAACGGTTCGAGCACAGCGCGCAGCCGCTGCCTGTCCCTGGCGTGCGGCGGTCGCACCCGGAGCACCGCCTGGCCCGCCCGGACGTGCCGCCTGGTGCGCGGTTCCAGGCCGGCCAGACCGGTGAGGCTGGCGCTGGCGTCGCGGGCCGGGCCAGCGAGCCAGTACGAGATCAGCGCGGGCGTGAGCCAGAGCGGGTAGTCCGGTTCATCGTCGCGGACCTCATGGCCGAGCGTGCCGAGCAGCTCCCCGGACGCGCGGACAGCCGCCTTGCACGTCCGGTGCACGATGATGCCGGGCCCTGGCGGCCGGACCGACACGGCGACCCGCAGCCGCGGCGGCCCGGCCAGGCCGAACTCGGTCCCCGCCAGCACCCCGAGCATGAGCGCCGCGTCCGGCACCGTCGTGGCCAGCACGCCGTTCTCCGACAGGCCGTGCCAGCCGTCCCCGCCAAGCTGCGCCGGCACCACGCCGGTACCCGGCTTGATGCCGAACAGCCCGCACGCGGCCGACGGGATGCGGACCGAACCCAGCCCGTCCGTGCCGTGCGCGACGGGGACCATCGCCGATGCCACCGCCGCGGCCGACCCGCCCGACGAGCCGCCCGCGGTGCGGCGCACGTCCCACGGATTGCGCGTGATCCCGAACGCGCTGTCCGTGAACGGGTAGATCGCGAGTTCCGGCAGGTTGGTCAGCCCCACGACGACCGCGCCGGCGGCGCGGAGCCGGGTGACCACCGGATGGTCCCCGGGCTGGGCGGTACCGGGCACGGCCGCGCTGCCGAGCCGCATCGGCTCTCCCGTGACCGGCACGACGTCCTTGACCGCGACCGGAACCCCGGCCAGCGGGAGCTCCGCCCGGTCCGCCCGCGCGTCGACCGCGGCGGCCTCGGCGGCCGCCTCCGCGGCCCGCACCCGGACGAAGGCGCCAAGCTCGGCGTTCAGCCGCGCGATCCGGTCCAGATGGCCGGTGACCACCTGGGCGGCCGTGATCTTTCCAGACCTGACAGCCGCCGCGATCTCAGTGGCGGGACGGCCAACCATGCCAGTCATGACCTCATCATCCCCTCCTGCGCCGATCCGCGCTCGCCGCACAAACGTGATCGCGAGCGCCGCCCGCTGCGCGACGTCCGTGGCAGACTGCCAGAATGACCGGTTTGGTCCTGCCCGCGTTGCCGTTCCCCCTCCAGCCGTCGGGGAACCCGGCATGCCAGGCCGTCGTGTCCGGCGGGGCGCTGGTGCTGACCAGCGGCGCGAAGTCCGACCTGTTCATCGACCCGGCCGGTGAGGAGGGGGCGCGGCCGGACGCGGGGCGGCTGACCGGGCTGCCGGGAGACCCCGACTTCACGTTCGCCGCCCGGGTCAGCATCCGGTTCGGCTCCGTCTTCGACGCGGGCGGGCTCCTGCTGTACCTGAGCGAGCGGCGGTGGGCCGAGGTCTGCTACGAACTCAACCCGCAGCACCGTCCGTCGGTGGTGACGGTGGTCACCAGGGGGACCTCGGACGACAGCAACTCGTTCGAGACCGCGGGCGGCCCGCTCTGGCTGCGCATCACCCGGTCCGGGCGGGCGTGGGCGTTCCACGCGTCCGAGGACGGCGCCTGGTGGCGGCTGGTGCGCTACTTCACGCTGGGTGAGGCGACCGGCGCCCGCATCGGCTTCCTGGCCCAGTCGCCCGACGGTCCCGGCTGCACCGCGGTGTTCGACAGCATTACCTACCGGCCCAGTGCGCCCGCTGACCTGCGCGACGGGAGCTAGGCCGGTCCGGGCAAAGCCACGCCGAGCCTCGCCAGCAGCGCTGTCCGGGACGCTGGCCCGAGCGCGTACACGAGCGTGAACATGGCCTCGCGCATCAGCCGCTGCGCGTGATCGGACGCGAGCATCGAGCGGCTGCCCTCGGTGGCGATGAGCGCCGCCGCGGCGCGCACCGCGAACTCGCCCGCGGCGGCCCGCGCGGCCATCAGGCCCGGGCCGAGCAAGTCGAGCTCGGCCCGCAGCGACGTGAGCTCGCCGTCCAGCGATGTCGGCCCCAGCAGCTGGCAGCAGCGCGCCGCGACGCCGAGCGCCATCGCGGCGTGCACCCGCAGCACCTCGACCGCCGCGCCTGCGCCGAGAGCTCCGCCGACGCCGTACGGGTGCAGGCCGGTGACGCGGTCCCCGTCGACGGGCAGCGCGCTGAACGTGACGCACATGGTCGCGGTCGCGTTGAGCGCGGCGAGCCGCAGCCGCTCGGCACGCACGGACGGTCCCTCGGCCGCGTCGACGATCAGCCAGACGACCTGGTCGTCAGGGGTGCGCGCGGCGACGTGGAGCACGTCGATGCGCCCCCAGCCAGAGACAAACGGCGAGACCCCGTCCAGCAGCCAGCCGTCGCCGTCGCGCCGCGCGCGCAGCGTGGGCCGGGGCAGCAGACCGCCGCTCCCGAGCCCGCCCCTGACCTCGCCAGACGCCAGCGGCGCCAGCCACTTCGCCCGCAGTTCCTGACGCTCGCTCGCCGCCACCGCGTGCACCAGCCCGGTGTGCTGCACCCAGACGAACGCGGTCGTCAGGCAGCCGCTGGCCAGCGCCTCCTGGATGGCGCAGGCGGTGCCGAAGTCCGCGTCAAGCCCGCCCGCGTCTTCCGGCGCGGCGATGCCGTACAGCCCCGCGTCCGCCAGCGCGTCAAGCAGCTCCCGCGGCACCACGTCGCTCGCATCAGTCGACAGCGCGGCCGGGAACAGTACCTCGTCGGCGATGCGCTGTGCCGTCCGCACAATGTCCACGCGGACATTCTGGCAGAAGTCAGGCGGCGGGAGCCGCCCCCGCCAGCACGGCCGCGGTGATCTCGCGGGCGCAGCCCCAGGACAGCGTCACCCCGCCGCCGCCGTGCCCGTAGTTGTGCCACAGCACCCGCCCGCCGCCAATGTCTTCCGCCTCGAGCCGCACCTCGGGCCGGCAGGGGCGCAGCCCGACCCGGTGCGCCACGATCTGCGCCCCGCGCAGGCGGGGGTGGACGGCCGAGCAGTCGCGCAGGATTCGTTCGGCTACATGGGGCCGCGGGGTCAGGTCCCAGGCACCTTCCTGCGCGGTGCCGCCGAGCAGCACCACATCGCCGTGCGGGAACAGGTACACGTAGTCCGAGCCGTGCAGCGCATGGTCGATGTAGAACTCCTCGATCCCCGGGTTGCGTACCACGACCACCTGGCCGCGCACCGGCTCGAGCAGCGGATCGGGCACGAGCTCCCGGGCACCCATGCCGGTGCAGTTCACCACCACGGGCGCGTCGGGCGACGCGAGCGACGCGACGGAGCCGATCTCCAGCAGGCCGCCCGCGGCTTCGTACCGGGACAGCAGGTAATCCAGGTACGCCGGCATGGTGACCACGGGCGCGGTGTACCGCCACCCGGCCGTGAACCCCTCAGGCAGCTCGGACGGCGCGCAGATCGCGACGCCGCCGGGCAGCAGGTCCAGCCAGTCCGGCGGCGATGCGGGCTCTTGCGACACCTCACGCCCGCCCACCTGGCGGATGCCCGCCGCGGGCTCGCCGGCCAGGTCGGTCAGCACGTCCAGGCCAACCCGCGACCACTCGCGGCACCGGTCCGCTGGTCCGCACCGCACCGGCCCCCAGATCGCTCCGGCCGCCACCGAGGTCGTCCGCGACGGCGGGTCCGCCGTCACGATCCGGGTCGCCAGGCCGGCCTCGGCCAGCGAGATGGCGGTGGTCAGCCCGGCCACCCCGGCGCCCACGACAAGCGCGTCAACGTCAGTCATGCGACGACGCTACCCGGGCCAGGGTGCTCACGATCGTCCGCAGCACCAGCTCCGGCTCGCGCAGTGTCGGCAGATGGTCCATCCCGGGGACCACGGTCAGCTCGCAGCCGGGGATCCGCGCGGCGGCCTGCCGGTCGGCCTCGATGAGCGGGGGATAGTCCGCGTCTCCGACCAGCATCGAGGCCGGGACCGAGATCGAGCCGAGCCGGTCGAAGACCGGCGGATCGCGCTGCTCCAGGCCCCCGGAAGTGATCGCGGCCCGCGCCGCCGAGCGCAGCTGCTCCATGACCGCCGGGGTGGGACCCGCGGCTGCCCACAGCCGCTGCAGCACGCCGGCCAGGCCATCCACGTCACCGTCGGCGAGCGCCCGCTCGTACTCGGCCTCCAGTTCGTCGGGCTCCCCGGACGACTCCGGCTCCTCAGGCCACGGGAATCCGGGGATCCCCGGGCACAGCAGCACCAGCGCGGACACCCGGGCCGGCTGCTCGATCGCGAGCGCGAGCGCGCTGCCGCCGCCCATGCTGCACCCCGCGATCGCGACCCGGCCCAGACCGTAGTGGTCGAGCACCGCCACCAGGTCACCCAGCAGCGAGAACTTCACCGCGGGAGCCGGGGACTGGCCGTAGCCGCGAGCGTCGTACCTGATCACGCGGTAGTCCGCGGTAAGCGCGGGGAGAATCGGCTCCCAGAACCGCGAATCGCCCACGCCCGGGTGCAGCAAGACCAGCGCGGGTCCGTCGCCCCCACTGTCGTCGGCCCACACCTGGCCGCCGTCCACCCTCACCATCGTCGAAGCCATGAGCCCACTATGGACATGGCCGACGGGCGTTGGCTACAGCACCACCGCGGACGACTGCCTGGCGTGCCAGCGGCGCCCGTCGGAGCGCGGCCTGATCAGGGTGAACGTCTCGAACATCGTGTAATCGTCGGTCGGCGCGCCCGGCTCTCCTGTCGCCGGGTTGACCGGGTCGGCGCCGACCGCGTGATAGTGGGTGACGGTGATCGAGGTCTGCCCGCCCGCCTCGGTGCCCGGGTTCAGGTCGAACACCGCGATCCCGTAGCCGGTCGCGGTGTCCCGGCGGGCGGACCAGGTCGCGTCCTCGAGCGCGTCAGCGCCCGGCCGGGTGTAGACACCAGGCGTGTCGGTCGGCGCCGGCCGGTTGGGACGGGTGAACACCTTCGCCCGCGGTAGCCCATGGGAGGGGGCCAGGCCGTAGGCGTCGAGGTTCGCGTCGGTGCCGCCGCAGCCGAGTATCACGTGCACGGTGCCCTGGCTGGTGTCGAATACCCCGCTGTCGACCCGCGTCACCGGACGCGGCCGCCGGGTGTCGACGGCCGCTCCTGTGGTCGCGTCTGTGCCCGCCCCGATGTCGAAGCCGCGCACGGGAAACGACCGCTCGTAATCGTGGTCGTGCCCGCAGAGCACCAGGTCCACCTCGTACCTGTCGAACAGCGGCAGCCACTCCTCCCGGATGCCGAGGTCCGAGCCGTTGCCGTCGAGGGAGGATGAGCAGGCGCACTGGTGCATCTGCGCGATGATCCAGTCGATCGAGGCGTCCCGCCGCGCCGCCGCCAGCGTGGCCTCGAGCCACCGGGTCTGCGCGCCGCCCGAGTAGCCCCGGACGTAGAACGAGGTGCCGGGCGGTACCGGCGGGTTGCCGGTGGCCGGGGCGGGCACCAGCGCCGCGGGCCCGGCCGCGAACGCCCCCGCGTCCTGGTAGACCACGTCGTCCGCGCTCAGCGACACGAACAGCGCGGAGCCGATGCGGAACGAGTACCAGCGTCCCTCCAGGCCCGGTGCCCCGTTGTGCGGCAGCGTGTACCTGGTCAGGTACGAGGTGAAGCCCTGCGGTCCGTTGCCGAACTCGATCTCGTGGTTGCCCGGCACCGGCATCCACGGCCGGTTCGCCGCCGAGGCCTGGTTGTTGTTGCCGAAGTCCCGCCACACCTGCGGCTGCGCCGCCGGGTTCAGGTCGGCGTAGCACAGGTCGCCGTTGAGCAGGTGGAACAGCGGCTGGAAGGACTCCACCGCCCCCACCGCGTAGGCGGACTGCCCGTAGGAGAGCACCCAGTTCGCGTTCGGGGTGGCGAGGTCGCCGAAGCTAGTGAACCGGAACGCGGCCCGGCCTTCCGGCGCGGTGGTGAACGTGGCGCTGAACGGGTCGGCGGCGCTGCCGTCGTTGTCTGCGGTCACGGCGTACCCGTAGGTGGCGCCCGGGCGCAGCCCGTGCACCCGGGCGTGGTAGGTCCATACCGTGCTCCCGTTCAGCCCGTCGGTGTAGGTACGTTCTTCCGCCGGGATGACCCGCTGCCCGATCCGCACCCGGGGCCGCACGGCCTGGCCGGGGGACGCCCACGACACCACCACGCTCCTGGCCGGGTCGTCGCCCCACGTGAGGTGGATCTGCTCAGGGGTGCCGTCGCCATGAAGGTCGGGCCTCGTCCGCGCTGGCGCCGCGCGCGCTGGTCCGGCGGTCGTGGCCGCGAGCAGCCCGGTGCCGCTGGCGGCGAGCACCTGCCGCCTGGACAAGCCGGACCCTGAGTCATCTGGCATGCGCAGACTTTGCCGTCCGCCGGTAAACGCCTGGTGACGATTGGGAAGGTCGTGTCCCCAGTTCTTGATGAATATTCCGAACGAGCCGTCGCGCCTGCTCCCGGCACCGCGACTCACCCCGGCGGGGACCGGCGGAGGCCGTCGGCCTGACCGTGCAGTCAGATTCTCATCACTCCGCTGTCCGGAATACTGGCCGGCAGGGCAGGTGTCATGGCATCCTTTTTCACTGATAAACCTTGCTTACACCGATTTGCTTAGTGGGGGCAGGCGATGATATGTGTTGGCACCACCGGCTAATTCTGGAGTCGTTTGTTGTTATGTCATCGGTGTTGTGCCACGCTGTCGGAATTTCGCCGGGGGATTGTAGCGGGGAGACGGCATGGTAAAGGATCTGCTACCTTCCGATCCGGTAACGGTGGGCCCGTATCGCCTGCTGGGCCGGCTCGGTCAGGGCGGCATGGGCCAGGTCTATCTGGCGAGGTCTCCCGGCGGGCGGCCGGTGGCAGTCAAGGTCATCCGCACGGAACTCGCCGGGGAACCTGGTTTCCGCGCGCGGTTCGCACGGGAGGTGGGCGCCGCCCGCAACGTGAGCGGGATGTTCACCGCGCTGGTGGTGGACGCCGACGTCAGCGGACCGGTCCCGTGGCTGGCGACCGCGTACGTGCCCGGACCCTCGCTGGCCGAGGCGGTGGAGGATCAGGGGCCGCTGCCGGTCGAGTCCCTGCTGACCCTGTTCGCCGGCCTGGCGGAAGGACTGCAGGCCATTCACGCGGCGGGCGTCGTGCATCGCGACCTGAAGCCGTCGAACGTGCTGCTCGCGGCCGACGGGCCGCGGGTGATCGACTTCGGGATCTCCCGGGCCCGCGAGGCCAGCATGCTGACCCAGACCGGGATGATCATGGGCTCACCGGGATACCTGTCGCCCGAGCAGGCAGAAGGCCAGTCGGTCGGCACGCCGAGCGACGTCTTCAGCCTGGGTGCCGTGCTCACGTACGCCGCCACCGGCATGGGACCGTTCGGCACCGGCCCGGCGTCGGCGCTGCTGTTCCGGGTGGTGAGCCGCGAGCCGGAACTGGCCCGGGTGCCCCCCCGGGTCCGCCCGCTGATCGAGCGCTGCCTGGCCAAGGATCCCGCGGACCGGCCGACGCCCAGCGACCTGCTCGAGGAACTTGGTTCCGGCGTCGGCGTGGTCACGCCGGACTGGCTGCCCGAGCCGTTCACCGTCGCGCTGGCACGCTACATCCCGACGGTGCAGACGCCCGCTACGCCGCCGATGGCCACGCTCGCGCACGAGCCCGTGGCCGCCGAGGCGGACGACCAGCGCGCTGTCCCCGAACCGGCGGCACCTGAACCCGCGGCGGACGAGCCCGCCCCCGAGCCGGCCGTCGCGGCGGCGGAGTCGCTGACACCGACCGGGGTGGAGGCGTCGTCGGCGGTCGAGGAACTGGTGACGCCGGCGATCGCCGGGCTGGCGGTCGCCGCGGAGCCCATCACGGCGGAGCCTGCCATGGCCGGGCCCGCGGCGGCGGGGCCCTTCACCGCGGACCCCTTCACCGCCGAGCCGCTCGCGGCGGATCCGGCGATGGCTGTCGTCGCGGACACGGTGGCTGACGGCCTGGCGACGCCCACGGTTCCGGAGTACGCGGCCGCGGAAGCCGCGGCCGGCCTGGCGCCGGTCGTCGCGCTGGCCGATGCCGCCG
>JASHXJ010000346.1 GCA_030043595.1 Trebonia sp. | reverse complement strand
ACCAGCTGCGGGGCCACGGACAGCGCGACCGTGACGGCGACGCCCAGCTCGTACAGCGCGCCGGGCAGGACCCTCAGGGCCCGCTTGGGATTGGCCAGGGTGTTGGCCGCCCCGATGCAGCACAGCAGGCAGGCGAGCCTCGCCCCGTCAAGGGCAGCCGACAGCACCGCCTGCAGCGACACCGGCCCGCCGATTTGAACGCCGGCATACCACGACGGCGTCGGGATGCGGGGCAGCCGGAACAGGATCTGATCGCCGGGCGTGATCCCGCTTTCGAACACTATCCGGAAGACCACCCGGATCACGATGACCGCCAGTGCCATGGCCAGATAGAAACGGTACCCGCGGGCCCACGGGGCGTCACTGCGCCGCAGCGCGACCACCAGGCCGAGCACGGCGAGGATCAGCAGCAGCAGCAGCGGGTTCGTGGTCCGGCTTGCGGCCACGGCCAGGGCCAGGGCCCAGATCCACCACGCCACCGGGTGCAGCCCGCGGGGAAGCCGGCCGCCGCCAGGTAGTCCCATTGGCCCGCGCCCGGATGCCGGCCTGGCCTGCCCGCCGGCCATCATGGCCGCCCGAGCCGACGCCGCCGCGCGAGTCCGATCGCCCCGCCAGCCACGAGCAGGACCGCGATTGCCGCGGCGAGCAGCGTCGGCCAGGCAGAACCGCGGCTCACGCCCGCGCTGGCGGCGACAGGCGGCGCGTTGACGATCTCGAGGCCGCCCGCCGGTGCCGTCCCAGCCGCCGCTGCCCGCAGCACTTGCGGGCCGATCGTCGGCACCGCCGAGCCAGCCGTACCGCTGAGGTTGGTCCCGCCGAACACCCACAAGTAGGTGCTGCCAGGTTCGGGATGGTAGCCCATCGCCCCGTACTGGCTGTAAGTCCATGATGTCTGGCCGGGCCCGGCCTGCCAGGAGGCCCAGTAGGCGCCGGCCGGCGGTGTTTGCACGCACGCCTGCTGCGCGGGCGTGGGGTACTGGGCATCGTGACGGTAGCCGCTGTACCCGATCCGGCAGATGAAGCCCGGCCCGTCGTGCTCGGTGCCCGTGGTATGCCAGCCACCCTGGTTGAGCAAGGCATAGCCGGTCGTCGGCGTGCTGCCGCACGAGCGCAGCACCGGTCCTCCCCAGTGGCCGAAGTCCACGGCCACGACCACCCCGGTCGCCGCGGTGCAGTCGCTAAGCGGCCTGCCAGCGGCCGAGGCCGGACCCGCCCCCAGGGCTGTCACCGCCGCGAGGACGAGGCCGGCACCCCCCGCTGCCGCGGCCAGCCGCGTGAGGCCGCCGACTGAGCCTGACGACCGGGTCATGAGCCCGCCTGGCGAGAAGGCGCCGGATCCGCCTGCTCGGCGGGCGCGCCGCCGCGACGCTGCCGCCGGCCCAGCAGCTGGCGCAGGATCACGGCCATGACGACGATGGCTATCGCGACCCCGATGGCGATGGCGATGACGGGAGCCCGCCAAGCTCCCGGCGGGCCCGGCACGTGCACGCTCCGCCGTTGAGCCGGGGATGCAGGCCGGTCTGTTCCGCGCGCATCCGTGCTCAGATCGATGCGCAAGGTGCCGAACGACGTGCCGACCGCCCCGCCGACGGCCTGGGTTGACGCGCGCAGATTCGAGCCAGGCTGGCCGGCATCGGCGTTGAACCCGCCATCGCTGTCTTGCTGGCTGGCAAGGAACGCTAGCGCCGTGCTGATGCGGGCCCTGTAGACGCCGGCCCGCAATGCCAGGGCCTGGATGGCCAGCCCCGTCGAGTTGACCGATTCGGTGCCTACGCTGGGGAAACCGCCATTGTGCTGCTGTCGGCTGGCGATCCAGGCAATGCCAGCCGCCACATCGGCCGCCGCTCGCGCGCCGGGCACCAGGGCCAGCGCCATCACCGCCATGGCGGTACTGTCGACGTCCGGTCCGCCGCCCGGCGGGATCAGGCTGGGAAACGAACCGTTCCCGCTCTGCAGGCTTTCCAGGTAGGAGACGGGCGCTGCCGCCTCGCTCGCCTGGCCCGCGCGGAGCTGAGCCATGATGCCAAGCGCCTGGTCGAACACGGAGGTGGCATTGAGGTAGCTTCCCGCAGCCGGACAGGAGCCATTGGCGCCACCAGATGGCCGCATGCAGACCGAGGCGTCTAGTGCGGCTATCAGATTGTGCCCGCCGAAACTTCGCGGATTGCTGCCGACTACCTCAGCCAGCAGCGCTTCCTTGCCGATCGCGCCGCCGCTCGCGTACGGGGTGCCGATGCCGGTCCAGTCGTTGACGCTCGCGCCGGACGGGTCCTTGCCGTCGTCATCGATGAAGGCCACGATCTTGCGCAGCGCCGCGTCCTCGTCTCCGGTCGCCGCCAGGGCCAGCGCCCCATCGATAGTGAGGCCGAAATCGGCAGTACCGGGGAATGACTGGTAGTAATGGCCGGCGATCAGGTTAGCCGGAGCGACCAGATAGGCGCTTGCAGCGGCCAGGTTCGGCACCGGGCCGCGGCTTGCCGCCGCAGCGGCGGGGGTGCTGACGCCCAGGAGCGCGGCCGCGCTCGTGAGGAGCACTGCGGAGGCCGCGGCCCGACGCCGGACTCGGCTGGAGCCGAGCACCATTGAGCCTCCCGGGGTTCAGGCCCTAGGCCGCGAAACCCCAGACGCGACCGGCCTTCGCCGGGAAAGCCCGATGTTCCGCGCCGCAGACCACGACGACGCTAGGACGATGCTGCTGCCGAGCCAGGTGCTCCGGCTCGCCCGCATGTCGCGCGGGCCTACGGTTGCGGGTCAGCGCCGGATTCTGACCGGCTTCCCCTGGCTCAATCGGAGCCTATCCGACGGCCCGGTTGTCGCTCAGCCAATGCGACGGCTCGCAGCCGGCCCGGACCCGTGTTGTTGACACTTCTATCCTGGTGCGGGACAGTTTTCTGTGCCAGCACAATCGAACAAGCGAGATAGCGGGGGAAGTCCGGTGAGATCCCGGCGCTGACCCGCAACGGTAATGGCCGCGACCCTGGTCGCTGGCGAGCCCGGTTACCCGCGATCGTCGCAGCATGAACTCCCCACCCGCCGTGGTCCGCGGGCCGGAGTCTGGTCGTTCGCGGCCGGCCGGTCCGGGCAATCCGGACGAGAAAGGCCGAGCCCATGACCAGTTTCCGAGCATGCGCCGCTGTCGCCTTCGTCACTGTGGCCCTTGGATGCACGGCAGTGGCCGCTCCCGCGCTCGCGGCGCAGGCGGGCACTGCTGCCAGGACCCAGGCGGCTTCCGGCTGGCTTGCCCGCCAGATGGTGGACGGCAGTCACTTCGTCACCGTGTACGACAAAGTCACATACCCGGATCAGGGCGAGACGATCGATGCGATCTTCGCGTTCGCCGCGACCAAGACCGCGAATGACTACGGGGCGCGGGCCATCGGCTGGCTCGAGGAGCCTGCCGTGCTGTCCAACTACATCGGCTCAGGCACCGAGTCTTACGCAGGAGCGACGGCCAAGGTCGCCCTCGCCGCCGAGGTCCGCGGCATTAACCCGGCCAAGTTCGGAAAGGTCAACCTGGTCGCGCGGCTGGCCAAGCTGCTGACCAAGTCCGGCCGGTATTCCGATCATTCCGCTTTCGGCGACTTCAGCAACGCCTTCAGCCAGTCGCTGGCCATCATCATGCTCAGCCGCGACGGCGGCGCGCCAGCCAAGGCGGTCAGGTTCCTGATCTCCAGCGAATGCAAGAACGGCGGTTTCCCGCTCAACTTCGCCCAGAAGACGTGCCTCAGTGACACGGACTCCACGGCCATGGACGTTCAGGCCCTGCTGGCTTCGGGCCAGCGTGCCGCCGCCCTCCGCGGGCTGTCGTGGCTCGCAAGCGTCCAGAAGAGCGACGGCGGGTTGGACGCAGCAGGCGGAACCCTGCCCAACGCCAACACCACGGGGCTGGCAGGCGAGGCGTTCGCGGCCGCGGGGTGGGACCGCCAGGCGGCACTGGCGGCGAAGTTCCTGAGCAGCCTGCAGCGCGGCTGCTCAGCGCCATCGGCGCAGCGCGGCGCCCTGGAATATGACTCCACCGGGTTCGCCGAGAGCACCGCCATCGACGCCACGGCCCAGGGGATCCTCGGGCTGGCGGACATCAGCCTGGCCAAGCTCAGCGCCCACGGGTCCAGCAACGGCGCTCCGCGCCTGGCTTGCGCCTCATGAAGTCCCTGACGCGGCCGGCCGCGCACCCGGCCGGCCGATGCCGGAGAGCCTTCGCCGCCCGCGCGGGTACGGCGCGTGCGGCCGCCGTTCTGCTGGGCGCAGCCCTCATCGCCGGCACGGCCATGGCCGCCCCCGCCGCAGCAGTGACCGGCTCTGCCAGGGCCACCCCAGCCCTGGCGGGCGCGTGCGGCAACGCGCACAAGAAGGGCGTGACGGTCGTCGTCGACTTCAGCAAGTTCCACAATGGGATCAAGGTCGGCTGCGATCCGACCCGTCCGGCCAACGGCCTGATAGCACTGCAGAAGGCCGGGTTCAGCTATACCTTCGTGCCCCGGCAGCCCGGCTTCATCTGCACGATCAATAACGAGCCCAAGAAATGCAATGGCGCGCCCGCCTCGGCCTACTGGTCGTACTGGCACGCCAAGCCGCATGGCAAATGGATGTACAGCACCCTGGGCGCTGGCAGCTACCACCCGAAATCCGGCTGGGTCGAAGGCTGGGCTTTCGGCAGCGGCAAGCCACCCGGCATCTCACCGCCCTAGGCCGGCGCCAAAGGCGGCCGCTGGAGGGTGCTCCCAGGATCCACAGGACCGAGCGCCGGCACTGAGCCGCGAGAAGGGAGACTCTGATCAGCAAACTGCCCGCTGCCCGCCGGGTCGAGATAGACGGCACGGAGATGGTGGTACTCGAATTGCCCGCGTACCAGCAACTGAGCGGCTACCGCAAGCAGGTTGGCGCACAGACGGTCCGGTTGCGGGAGTTCGCCGCGACCTGGAACTGCTCACCTCCTACCTCGATGACCTGAGTCGCTGCGCGCGGGCGCTGTCGGCCTGCCAGGACTGCCCGGGCCAAGAATGCCTGCCCGCCGGCCTCGACTGTCCCCGACGGCTGCTGCTCGCCGCTCTGGCTGACCGCCCGGCCAGGGAGTACCGGCGGCCATCGGCGGAAGGCGTGTTCCCCTAGCGGGCGGTACAGACATGTTGTCGCAGACGCGCTCGACTACCTCGGCTGCACCGCCGAGGTGGTCTCGCTGGACCCGAACAGCCTCGATGACGTGCTTACGACGATCCCGACGGGTCGACCCGCCCTTCCGCGCCGGGCACTGGGTCCCCGATCTCGTCACGGCCGCCGGGGGCAGGCTGCCCGCCAGCTGCCAGGCCTAGCTGTCCCCAGGACCAGCCGGATCAGGCAGGAACGCGGCGATGAGGCGCTGCGCGGCCAGGCCCGGAGCCAGGGTTCCGGCCCGCACGTCGGCTTCCAGACCCGGGCTGATCGCTTGCAGCTCGGGGCTGTCGCGCAGGCGATCGAGGAGTCGGTCGCGGACTAGCGACCACATCCAGCTGACCCGCTGGTCGCGGCGCCGGCGGTCGAGCTCGCCGCTGTCGCTGCTTCGCCAGGCACCGGAGTCGGCGGCCCCGGGCTACGGAGTGCGAGGTGCGGCGATACCGGCCAGGGCGGTGACAGCACCAGGCTGGACCACGGCGCAGCCATTTATATGCAACACATGTTGCAGCGGCAAATGAAACACTTATCACAAACCGCAGGTCAAGGCATCCTTTTAACGGGGACCCTTGACAGCTTTCCACCGTCCTTTTACGCTTCCTGTGGCTCGCAGTAGTACATGTCAGGATAAGGCAGGCCGAGTTCCTTCGAAACCGTTATCGCCTGTCACTGTTATTCGTCACAGCGGAACGGTCAAACCGAAAGGTCGAAGCAGCATGGGTGGTTTCGATTACCTGGCTTTCTTTCTCCTGGGCGTCGATTCGCTGATCGCCTGCATCGTCACCGGACCGATGTTCATCAAACAGCGGCATCACGAGCACAGTGAACTCAGGTCACCGGACGAGCGCAAGCACGCAGCACAGTGGAAGTGGTGGGCGATCGGGGGCTTGTCAGCCCTGGCATTGCCGTACGGGCTTTCGTACGGAGTCGGAGATGGAATCGGGTACCTGATCGGCACTCTGTTCCACTTCTCAGTGTCAGATACGCTCAGTACAGTGGTCGAGACGACGCTGCTTGTCGCGCTCGGCCTCTACTGGATCGGAATCTACTTCGCCGCCAGGAAAATGCAGACATCGGAGCGGCTGCAAAAATGGTCGTGGCGAGGCATCTGGATTCTGCCAGTGGCCCTGAGCATCGACAACCTGACCTATGGTGCGGTTACAGGCGTGCCTGCTCACGACTCGGTCTGGGCCTCTGCGGGCCTGCAGGCGCTGGCAAGCGGCGGGTTGGGCCTGATCGGCCTCGCGATCGGAATCGGCCTCGCGGTCCTAATTCCGGCGCTGCGCACTCGGATGTACCGCACATTCGGGATCGTGGGCGTCGGCGTGATCGCCACGGCGGCCGTTCTAGCCTACACCGGCTGGTAAGTAAACCCCGTGGGTGCGGAAACCCCGTCTTCGCCGCCGCTGACCTGATTCCGGGGGAGCCGCCAAACTAGGCGCCTGGCCGTGAGGGCGTGCGGTCCCACCTTGCGTCCTCCGCAGTCTCCTGCACTCCCTCGGCTATGTAAACCGCTTGCGAGAAGCCGTCGAGGACACCCCGGCAGCGCGTCATCATGGCGACCGACTGCTGCCTCCGCTCATCGGGAAAGAAGTCTCGGGCCTGGATTTTCTTTAGCCAGCGCGTCAGTTTCTCCAGTTCTTGTTCGCCCTCCTCCATTTCGGCGAACGTGTATTTTCCGACACCAGATTCCTTGTCGATCTCATCGAGAAAAGCCGCACTGCGTTCGGCGAACTCGTCATACTCACGCGTCCGGTCAGCTCGGAAACGGCGGATGATCGTCTCGTCTACCTCCGTTGATGAGTGCAGGATGTTCAATATGAATCCTGTCCCGCCTTGCCGGAGAACGCTTTCCCGCAATTTCTCGAAGAAAATCATGTGAGCAGCCGTATTTGGCAGCACCCAGGCGCCATTGACCATCGTGGTCGCGCCGATAGCCCGCAGGCGGCGCCAGAGCGCCACCCGCGCGCTGGACGGTTCGCTGGGAAGCTGGGCCAGGAACAGCACCCAGCCCGATGCGGGGCTATGCGTACCCATTGAGATGCAACACCTGTTTCATGCTAGAACAACCGCACATCCAAGCACATTATTACGATCAGCAGGTCATGACGCCAGTCTCCCTAAGGTATGGCAGGCGCTGACAGCTGCGGCCGCGGGGGAGCGACCCGCCACGTGAGGGAGCCGGCGGCTAGGTAAGAGGCGCCACCCTCCGTTCGGGATATTCGTCTCAATTTAAAGTGAACGGGCGGTGGCGTGAGATCGGAGGGTGGATCAGGGAACTGGCGCTCGCCGCCGCACCTTCGCCCGCCGCTGTTGGGCCTTGTGTGATGGCGGACCACAATACCCGACGCCACGGGCACCCAGGAGGCCGTCAGCCGCGTATGGACAACGGCGGAATATCGGCTTAGATTGCTGGCGCGGCGCTCGCCGTCGCGTGCGGCCACCCGGAACAAAAAGACGTAAGGCGGCTAATCGCCGCTGAGCATATGTCAGTCACGCCCGGAGGCGAGGAATCATGGGTCAGTCACAGGCAGCTCCGTTGCGGTGGGGGCAGACATGGCCGTACGGCAGGGGGCTGACCGGCCACGTTTACCAGATCACAGATGCCCTGGCCTTCTTCGGGCCGATTTTCTTCCCGGGCCTAGGGGAGCCGCAGGGATACGAGCCATGGGCGGGTCTGGAAGTGAGGAGCTGGTCGGTCAACGAGCTGCTCCCTATCCCGTTTCCCGGCGGCTCGGCCCAGACCGGCGCCGATGGCAGCTTCAGCATCACGCAGGCGCCGCCATATCCGATCGCCGGCGATGGCAGTGCTGCCGGCCAGGCCGGGGACATTCGGTTTGGCCTGGTCGTATCAGAGGGTTCCCTCCCCTATCGCCCTCTGTACCGCTCTGACCTGAGCCTTACTGTTGATGCGGCCGAGGCCACTGAGCTCAATGTCTGGGTCCTGCCTGAACCGATCGATGCCAAGGACGGCATCAGCGCCGGCCAGGTGAGCACGCTGGTGCAGGGAAACGGGCTGCCTGGCAACACCGAGATCACCGCAAGCGCCAGCGGCCTAGGTTTCTCCGGCTCGGACGCCGGCGCCGATGTCAGGTTCGGGATCTCGATCGTCCCCGACACCTCCTTCGACCTCACCACCTTCCT
Organism: Trebonia sp.; assembly: GCA_030043595.1. Lineage (GTDB taxonomy): Bacteria > Actinomycetota > Actinomycetes > Streptosporangiales > Streptosporangiaceae > Trebonia. Next base: position 12,012 of record JASHXJ010000346.1, on the reverse strand, counting down.
GGACCTCCGGCTCAGCTCGTGGCACATCAGCGTCGGGTGGCCGGCCGACTGGTGCACGAACGCCGACGACATTCTCGCCGAGATCGTGCAAGGCCTTCAGAACTCCGCCGCCTCGATGAACGCCTCGGTCCTGACCAGGATCAAGAAAGACTTCGAAACCGAAGAGCCCCTTCTCTCGTCCTACGCCAACACGTTCTTCGACTCTGTCGTGTCGGTGACGTTCAGGGACATCACGTATCCCGCCCCGCATACCTGGAAGCTGTCGAACTCGACCGACGCGACGGTCGTCATCGGGGGCGATCTGTGCATCGGGTACCCACGTCACCTGTCCTCAGACCCGCCGAGCGGGCCGGTCAACGCGCCACCCCGGCTCTCCCGCCCTCTGCGACCGGTGCAGGTTTAGGAAGCGCCAGCATCATCCGGCTCACACCCGGCGCGGCAACAAGGACCCGGCACAATGGCCCACGGTCTGGGCAGGCTATACCCGTTATCCGCGACTGGCGCCCAACAGGTTCACGGCCACGACCGGCACAGCGCAGCCAGCCGGGCAGTCACGGGGGCATGATGGGCAGATGAGCGACGGTGGGTATGAGTCCTGGTTCATCAGCGCTCGTGACCCTGTTTCTCCCCGGGCGCTGTGGATACGCCACACCCGTCACCGTCCCGGTCAGGGCCGGGAGTCGGTTGCCCTTTGGTGCACTGTCATCGATCGTCACGCAGGTCAGCCGGCGACTGTGGTCAAGCAGGTCTTCGCTGCCTTCCCGCCCGGTGCTGTCGCAGGGCCGGAGGAGTTCCGGGGACAGGCCGCGATGGGAGGCCATGGGGCGCGCTGGGACTTGGCTGTCACCGGTGGGCAGCCGCCATTGCGGCCGTTGCGCCCGCCTGTTCTGTACCGTGCGCCGCTGCCGCGCACCAAGCTCGAGGTCCCTGTGGCCGATGGTCAGGTCACCGGCATGCTCGAGATCGACGGCCGCACGATCGCCTCGTCCGGGTGGCGGGGGACCGTCGGCCACAACTGGGGATCTGAGCATGCCGACTCGTGGGTGTGGCTGCACGCCGCAGACTTCGGCGCCGCACCGCAGGCATGGCTGGACCTGGTGCTCGCCAGGATCAGGGTCGGCCCGGTGCGGTCGCCATGGACCGCGATGGGCGCACTGAGCCTCGCCGGGGACCGGATCACACTGGGCGGGCTGGGCCGGCGGTGCAAGGTTGATGCCCGCCCGGGCCGGCTCACTGCCGACGTCCCTGCGCAGCACGCCCGGCTCCGGCTATCGGTGACCACCGACGATGAGGACCCGGTGGCCGTGCCCTACACCGACCCGCGCGGAGGAACCCGCACCGTCCGGCACGCCGCGCTGGCCAGCGTCGAACTGACCTTGCGCCGCCCGGGCGACCGCGCGCTCACGCTGTCCAGCAGCCACGGCGCCTACGAGTACGGCACCCGCCAGGACATTCCGGGGATAGTGCCGCAACCGGTGCCCGAGGGCTGAGCCAGCCACCGGGCCCGCCCGCCAGGTGATCAGGCCGTCTTCGGTGACCCTTCGGGGGGCGGTAGCAACAGGCCAGCGTTCGTCGAAAGCGCGGCAACGTGGCGGCGGATCTCGTCGAGGAGGGCCATCTGCTGGGACATGGTTACCTGGAGATCGTGCACCTGCCTGGTCAGCTCGGTGTTCTCCGCGATTGCATCCTGCAGGCCTCGCTCGATTGCGACGTCACGCTCCACACCGGCGCGGATGTGCGCTAGCAAAACGGTCAGCGCGTCCTGTGCCCGGTTGGCCGCGGCCGCCACGAGGAAACCGATGAATAGCTCGGCTACGGTCGTGATCAGGTTAAGCGGGAAGTTGTAGCCAGTCGAGGTGAACCATGCCGGCAGCCACGCGCCAGAAGCGAGATAGTGTCCGCCCAGGGCGAAGATCAGGGTCCACACCAGCACCAGGACAAGCCAGAACGCGATGTTGGCGGGTTTGCCCATCGCCTCGGAGACCCAGTTGGCGAACTTCAGGAAGAGCCCGGGGGGCTTCTCGATCGTGGCTGGCCGGGCCGGGTCTATGGCCGGATCCGCCGTGGTGATTGCCGTGCCGGAGGCGGTCAAGGTTGCTCCAATCCGGTGTCCGTGCGGCGGGCAGCACGCCCGGTGCCGCGCTCTGCCTGCCTGCTTGTGCCCGCCGGCGTTTGCCGGCCGGTGACATGCGCAGCCCGCTCGGGGCCGGGGCGTTGTCAGCAGCACTGGAATAATCGCGCACCTGGCGAGACCTGGATAGGTGCCTTTCCTGGGGGTACGTCGTCGCGTGACCCATCGGGCTGGGTCGTCAGGGACAATGGCCTCATGGGGCATGAGGAACTCGCGGTGACGCGCCGGAGCCTGCACGGGGTGGCCGAGCTGGTCCTGGCCGGCCCGCAGTACCGGGCCACCGGGAAACTGCGGCTGCGCGTCGTCCCGGGCGGCTTCGCAACCACGCTGACGCCAAGGCTGCGGGTGGACGGTTCACGGATCGCGGGTGACGCCGGAGCGGCTGTCGCCATCAGCGGCCGTACCCCCCGCGCCCTGGGCGCGGAACTGGGGGTGGCAGCGGGCCGGCCCGAGAGCGCCTACGACGGGGGATCGGGGGTGGATCCCGACGAGATGCTAGCCGTGGACCCTGGCCAGGCCGACGTGATCATGGCAGCGCTGGCGCTCGGCCACGACGCGCTTGCGGCCTTCGCCCCGGACGAGACACCCGTGCTGTGGCCCGAGCACTTCGACGTGGCGATCCGCGTGCACGAGGTGAACTTCGGAGTCTCGCCGGGAGACGGCTTCATGGAAGAGCCGTACGCGTACGTGGGAGTGTCTTCTGCAGCTGCCGGGGATGCGTTCTGGAACGCCCCGTTCGGTGCCGCCGTGCCGCTGCGTGAACTTCCCGGAGTGCCAGCCGTCACCGGTTTCTTCGCCGAAGGCCGCGAGCGTGCCCGGTAGCGCCCGGGCGCGCCGGGATCAGTAGTACCGGCCGCCGAGGCTGACCTGGCCGTCCTTGGATACGACCCGGTCGACCTCGATCGCCGCTCCGGGCTCGGCCGCGGGCAGCGGCGGCAGGCCAGCTCCGCCTGGGGTTCCGGAAGATTTTTCTGCTTGAGGTATGCAGATCAGTGGATGGCAGAGTTATAGGGGTGTGAGCGACCAGCAGACGGAGTTCGCGGACTTCTTCCAGGCCAGCTGGGAGCCCTGCCTGCGGACGGTGGTGGCGGTCGTCGGCGGCCCGCAGCTGGCCGAGGACCAGGTGGCGGAGGCGTTCGCGAAAGCCTGGGCGTTGTGGCCGAAGGTGCGCCGTCATCCGGCTCCGCGGGCCTGGGTGGTGCGCACCGCCTTGAATACCGGGGCGTCATGGTGGCGGCGCCGCGGCCGCGAGGTGCTCCTGGCTGACCACGACCTGGCGGCTCCAGGCGACCTTGACAGTGGCCTTGATTCCGGGTTGCTGACCGCGATATGGCGCCTGCCCATCCGGCAGCGTGAGGTGATCGCGCTGCGGATCTTCCTTGATCTGGACACCGCCACCATCGCCAGGCAGCTAGGTATCGAGGCCGGCACGGTCCGGATGCACCTGTCCCGCGGCGTAAGTGCGCTGCGCCACGAACTCACGCCAACCAGGAACATGGAGGCCGGCCGGTGAATGTCCACGGTGAAATGAGCGACGCCGACGTGCTGCGCGCCGCATCCAGGTCCCTGTCCGCACTACCGATGGCCAGCCCCCCGGACGTGCAGTCGATCATGGCCAGGGGCCGCGCACGGCGCCGGCGCAGGCTCAGCGCAGCCGCGGGCCTGTCGGCGGCAGCGGCCGCGGGGACTGTGCTGGCACTGGGCCTGACCGGCATTCTCGGCCCGTCCCCTGCCCGCAGCACGGCAACGATCAGGACCGCGTCATTCACGCTGGTCAGCAATGCCAACGGCACGGCCACGCTGACTATCAACGCGACTGAGCTGCTCGATGCGGCGGCCCTGCAGAACGATCTTCAGCAATACGGCATCCCGGCAATGGTCACCTCCGGCAGCTTCTGCTCCTCAGTTCCCCCGCCGGCCGGCTTCTCGCAGGTGGTGTCCTTCTACCCGCGCCCGACGGGGTCCCGTACCCTCGTGCCGCCAGGAACGCACCCCACCGTCACTTTCAGCCCCTCAGCAATGCCAGCAGGCACCGAGCTCAGCTTTGGCGTCTTCCAGCTCAGCTCAGGCGGGCAGCAGGCCGACTTCATGCTCATCAACTCCAGCTCCTACACCTGCAGCAGCACCCTGCCCGGGCCGCCGCCAGACGGCGCGCAGTTCCAGATCGTCCGGCCCGGGTCGTAGTCAGCCCGGGGTGGCACCGGCCCGTTGCAGCCCCGGGCGTACGCCGGGATCTACTCGGCACGGTCGCGGGCATCCCCGCTTCGCCGCACCCTCCGGCGCGGGTCAGCCCTCCGATCACCGCGGAAGTGAGCGGGTTTACAGGCCCTGCGAGCCTAGCCAGGCCAGGCACTGGTCGGCGACGGCGCGCCAGCCTGAGTCAATGGTGAGGGAGTGCCCGCGGTCGGGGAATTCGGTCAGCTCGGTGATCGCGTCGGAGTGCCGGTACTGCTTGACGGTCGCCTTGGTGATGGCCTCGGGGACCGTGTGGTCGCGCCCGCCCATGACGAGCAGGAGGGGGCCGCGGTTCTCGTTGCGGGTGTTGACCTTGGCGGGGGAGTGCAACTCGAAGTTGGCGGCGGCGGCCTCGAAGAGAGGGCGTCCGGGGGCGGGGATGGCCCACCGCTGATAGAGGTCGTTCGACTCTTCCTCGCTGATGGCGTTGCCAAAGCTGTAGCGGAACTGCTCAGCGGTCAGCGAGACGGCCTTGTGCTTGTTGGCCGGGTTCTTGAACACCGGCAGGGTGGAGTGAAGCGCGGACAGTGGCAGCGGTAGCACGCCCTTGATCTGGGCGGCGTCGATAGCGATGGCGCCCGCGCCGTAGTCCTCGCCGAGCAGCTTCTCGGCGATCATGCCGCCGAAGGAGTGGCCGAGGAGGACAGGCGGCGTCGGCAGCTGTTCGATGATCTTTGCGTAGTGGCCGGTGACCTCATCGATCCCGTGGTCGGCCAGTGCGTCAGGGTTCGCGCGGGCCTCTGTGACGGTGTCGGGGTCGCCGGGCCAGCCGGGGGCGATCGGCTCGTAGCCAGCGTCGCGGAACAGCCCTACCCAGGGTTCCCACGAGGTGGCGTGGAGCCACAGACCGTGGATGAAGACGACGGGGGTCCGGTCGGTGGTCATGATGGTGAGATCCTCTCCGTGCGCTGACGCGGTTCCCTGCCATCGTCGTCCGGTCTGGCACCGCGTCGCTTCAGTCAGGTGACTGAGTTGTCGGAGGGCTCAGGAAGGCCGGATCTCGACGCTGTGCAGCATGGCCACCCGGCGCGCCCGGCCGGCTGCGTCTCGCGATGCACCTGCGGCTGCCGGGCCTGTTAGTCAACGCGGACGGCGCCGTCTGTCGCCCGGCTCAGTCACTTGACTCAAGCCGCTATGGCGTCCTGGTCCTACGGTCGGAGGTATCGGAGCGCACGCTGGACCGGAGGAACGGCATGAACATCAACCTGGCCGGACGGACCGCCGTGGTCACGGGTGGCAGCAGGGGCATCGGGCTGGCCGTCGTTCGCCAGCTGGCCGCCAGCGGCGCCCGGGTGATCACAGGCGCCAAGAGCCCGTCTGCGGAGATTGAGGCGCTCATCCACGACAGGCAGGTGATCTTCGCCGAGATCGATCTGGCCCACCCTAGTGGCCCCGCGCAGTTGGTCGCGATGGCCGGGGACCGGGTCGACATCCTGGTCAACAATGTCGGCAGCGCTCGGGCGCGGCCCGGCGGCTTCCTGTCGGTCACCGACGACGACTGGGCCGCGAGCTTGACGCTGAACCTGATGGCTGCGGTCCGCGCCACCCGGGCGGCACTGCCCGGCATGCTCGCCGCCGGGGCTGGCGTCATCGTCATGACCTGCTCGGTCAATGCCCGTCTGCCCGACCCGGCCGTCATCGACTACAGCGCCGCCAAGGCTGGGCTGGCCGCGTTTGCGAAAGCGCTGTCCAAGGAAGTCGGACCGCGCGGCATCCGTGTCAACACGGTCAGCCCCGGCCCGGTCGCTACCGACTTGTGGCTGGGCCGCAGCGGCGTGGCCGCGACCGTCAGCCGGGCGACCGGGGTAAAGCCAGGTGACGTCGAAAGCCAGGCCGCGGCCGGGTCGGCCACCGGGCGATTCAGCCAGCCCACCGAGGTCGCTGACTTGATCCTCTACCTGGCAAGCGACCAGGCAGCCAACATTACCGGGTCTGATTTCGTCATCGATGGCGGTCTTGTGCCGACCTTGTAGACGTTGCCTGGGTGTCAGGCGGCAAAAACGCTGTCAGGGAGGTACCCGATCTGCTTGAGGATCGCGAACTGGTCCTGGAGGGTAAAGATCTCGATAACCTTGCCGTCCCGGAAGTGCCAGATCGCGGTGTCGCGCACCTCGACAGGCTTGCCAGTCGCAGCGACCCCGCCGTAATCACCGGTGTGGGTTCCGCGCCACATGAGAGTGATGGCGAGCTTGTCCCCGGAGACAAACATGTCCTCGATGGTCGTGGTCACATCGGGGAAACCCGTAAGCCGGTCGCGGATCCTGCCGACCGGCCCGGCGACGCCGACATGGACCCCGTTGGTCCGTAGTTCCTCGCTGAAGATGCCGTAGGCCATCGCGAGATTCCCTGCCCATCCTTCGCTGAACCATTGCCGGGCAGTCTGCATGTACCGCTCGCTGGTATCCAATTCCCCCGGGGTACTCATGGCTGCTCCTGCCGTCGTGCGGTGACCTGACGAGTGCTTGTCCAGGCTCTCCCGCGTTGCCCGGCCCGCGCTTGCGTCATGTGACTGAAGTTCCGGCGCGGGTCCGGTGCCGGTCACCGCATGCATGCCAGCTGGATGCCCGCCAGCTAGCCTGCTGCTTCCTGGAATGCCGGGGTGGCGGGCAGGTCAAGGCTCATCGCGGCCAGCTGTGCGCGGCTGGTGATGCCCAGCTTGGGGAAAATGCGGTAGAGATGGCTGGCGACGGTGCGGTGCGAAAGGTAGAGGCGCTCAGCGATCTGACGGTTCGACAGCCCTTCCGCTACCATCCGCGCAACCTGCAATTCCTGGGCGGACAGGGAACTCCACAGCGTCGGGGTTTGCGCGCGGCTGGCCACGCCGGCCGCGCGCAGCTCCTTACGGGCCCGTTCCGCCCACAGCGACGCGCCCAGATTGTCGAATCCGGCCTGTGCGGCACGCAGTAGCTCCCGGGCTTCTTGGATCTGCTTGCGGCGTCTGAGCTGCGACCCGAGCAGGAGCTGCATGCGGCTTCGCTCGAACGGCCAGCTCCCAACCTCAGTATCCAGCGCGGCCCGGACATGGTCTTCGATGAGCTCGCCGGGTGCGAGCAGGGCGTCGGCGTAGATGAGGTTCATGCGTACCACCGGGACGACTGACTCCGCCTGGATCCTCGAGCGCACCTGCTCGACGATCTTCCTTGTGCGCTCCACCCTGTCGCACTGGATGGCCGCGTAGGCCAGGTGAGACAGGGACCAGAGCGCCTGGGGAGGGTGGTATGCGGGATCCGCTTTCTGGTGAAGGCGACTCAGGTATTCCCATGCCCCGGAGAAGTCGCCCTCACCGGCCGCCGCGGTTGCCCTGGCTAGCAGCGAGATAGCCAGGACGATTGTCATCTGCCCCGGGAAGGCGATTCGCTCCGCCCGGTCAGCAGCGGAAGCGGCCTCGCTCGTCTCCCCGCGCAGGGCTGCGACCATCGCCTGGGCGGCAAAGCCGCTCGCCTGCCATTCCGCCTGGCCGGACTCCTCGGCCAGGCGGGTGCCTTCCTCGGCCAGCGGCATGGCGGTCGACCACTGGCCCCGCCGCAATCGCGCCCACGCCTGCAGGACGATCGCACGGGCCAGGACCTGGAGCCGGCCCTCTGCGCGCAAACGGGCGATGGCATCGGTGAAGAACGTGTCAGCCAGCTCGAAGTTCCCGATGCAGGAGGCGGCGTGGCCGAGAGTCTGGACGGTTACCGAGTCAAGGTCAGTCGTGACCACGCCCTGCAAGATCTCGGCCACGCCCGCGGCGCTGCCCACCGGGTCGGCGTAGGCCAGCATGACAGCACGCTGCGGATCGTCCAGCGAGTCGGCCGCGTGCGTGACAAGCTGGACGATGCGGCGGGACGGGTCGCCGTCCGGCTGGCGGTGCCAGCAGCGGAGGGCCGCGGACCGCAGGAACGACCCCGCGAGACGCTCGTCACCGAGCCGGCGAGCCCGGTCGGCTAGGCTGATCAGCGACTGGATCCGGGCGGTTCCGCCGCCAGCTCCAGCGTCGGCGGCCTCGCCGAGTTCTTCCAGCAGGAGGCGGGCATGCTCGTCGTCGGCGAGCAGGGCCAGGACCGCGCGGTATGCATCTCCGACGTTACCCTGGCCAAGCTCGTACGCCAGCGCCGCCGCCCGGAACAGATACTGGCGCTTGAGTTCCGCTGAGGTAGTGAGATCGGCCGCTCGTGCCAGCGTGGTCACCGCGGTCGAGACGGCACCGCGTCCCACGGCTCGCTCGGCGACCTGATCCAGGTCGGCGGCGAGCGCGTCATCGTATCCTTCCGCTGCCCGGGCCCGGTGCAGGATTCCGCGGTCGGTGTCCGCTCCGACGGCTCGCGCGAGTGCCAGGTGCCCCGCCACCCGGCTGCTCGGCGGGGCGAGCCGGTAGACGGCGGACTTCATCAGCCCGTGCCGGAACCGTAGCTGGGTGCCGGACAACTGCACGAGGGCGGCCTCGATCGCCGGCTCTACGACCAACACCGGCGCCGGCGCTCCGTCCGTGCCGAGGGCCTGCAGCACCTCAGGGAGCGATTCCGTGTCGTGCAGTGCGAGCATGATGAGCGCGCTCTGTGTCGCCGGTGGCAGCCGCTCCACGCGTGCCGTGAAAGCAGCGAGAAGTCGCTGGGTCAGCGGGAGCCACTGCGATCCGACGGTGGACTGCAAGGTCCAGCCAGGAGTCTTGGGCAGCTCTACCAGCGCCAGGGGATTGCCCTCGGCGACCCGGAGTATGGCTGCCTGAGCGGTGCCGGTGAGGTCCGGTGCGACCGACTCCAGGAGCTGCCGTGAACCGTCGGTACCCAGCGGTCCCAGGTCGAGCAGGCAGGTCGCAGCGCTGCCGAGCGGATCGGGCTCCTCGTCGCGCGCGGTTGCCAGCAGCACGATCGGGTCGTGCGATAGCCGCCGGGCGACGAAACGGAGCACTGCGACGGTCGCGGTATCCAGAAGGTGCACGTCCTCGGCGATCACCAGCAGCGGCTGTTCGGCGGCCGCCTCAACCAGCAGGTCAAATGCCGCCATCGCCACGCCGAAGGGCTCCGGTGGCGGTCCGGCGGCGATACCGAATGCGACCCGCAGTGCGGCCTGCCGAGGCTCGGAGATCTGCGGGGCAAGGGGGAAGAGCGGCTGAAGCAGCTGGTAGAGGCCGGCCATGGCCAGCCCCATCTCCGGCGATGTTCCGGCGGTGCGCAGGACGCGCCGGGACGAGCCGGCCCGCCGCACGGCGTTCTCGACGAGTGCCGACTTGCCGACACCGGCCGGACCCCTGAGGACGATGGCGGCGCCGCCCTGCAGGTCGGCTAGCCGTTCGGCGATGAGAGCCTGCTCGGCAAGGCGATCTACCAGGCCGTCACCGCCGACCGCCGACGGAAACCCGCCGCCCGTCACGCCCATGGACCTGCTCCCTGATGCTTACAACGCGCCCTCAGCCAGGATAGGTAAAGGTTGTATCGGATAATTCTGCCGCCGCGGCGCAGGACTCCAGCGTGTCCTCGTACTGATCAGCCGCCCTGGCCCAGGCCTACCTCGACTTCTTCGCCGGCTGCTGACCCCAGGGCCCCGTGCGGGGCGGAGCCCCACCTCTTGTGTGCAGCCGATTCGGGTCGCGCATCCAGGCTGGGCTCGCCTTCCCTCAGCGTCATCTCGTGGGCGACGCGCTTGACGAAGACCGGGCGCCTCGGGGAGAGTTGCTCATGGCGGCGACCGGTCGCCGAGCACTGTGGAACATCCGCTCCAGCCGGGGTTCCATTGGCGAAGGGGATTCGCCCTCTCGGTCGTCGATGTCACAGGCCATCTTCCAACACCGCGTCGCTGGGGGACGAGGGTGTCAGGGGAGGCTTGTTCCATGACCAAGGACGCCAGCTTCAAGAAGGTTGTCCGGCGCCACGCGGAGGACACCGGGCAGCGCTACACCGAAGCGCTCACGGATCTCAAGGGTCTGGGTGCACGGATGCACCACGAGCCAGTTCCCGGGCAGCTACTTGCTCACCTGCGGGATCGGTACGGCATAGACCCGATCACGGCGACCAGGCTCAGTGTGCACAAGACCTACGTGTTCCGCATCGACCGCAGTGACGGCAGCCCGTGGGTCGCCCGCGCGTTCCCGCCCGCCCGGCCGCGTGCCGGTGCTGAGGGCGACGCCGCAATCCTGCGGTTCCTGGAGCGGCAGGACTATCCCGCAGAGCGCCTGGCGGTCGATGATGCGGTATCTGACTTCGACGGCAGCGCGGTCCTCGTGACGCGGTTCGTTGAAGGCGTCCAGCTCCCCGACGGTCCGGCGAAATTCGCCATGATGGGTGAGCTGCTCGGACGGCTGCACGCGCTGCCGTACGACGATTCCGCTGGCCGCCCGGGTGGAGCCAGTGGTGAGGACCCGAGCCATGAGGGCACGCCGCATCAGGACCTGCTGGCGGCCCTGTCGTTCCTCGACGCCGTCGACACCAAGGTCGCGGCCGCCGATCGCGAGCGATTCGAGCAGCTCCGCGACCAGGTACGCTCGGCCGACGACGGCCATGGCCTTCCGGAAGGCCTGCTCCACGGAAACCTCCTGCACGCTCCCGATCACGCCATCCTGAGCGAGCAAGGGCCAGTCGCGATCAACTGGAAGGCCTCCGGGCGCGGACCGCGCCTCGCCGACTTCGCTTACCTGATCTGGGGCACGGGCTCGTGGAACCCGCGCCGGCCGGACCAGGAGCGGATCGACGCTGCGGTCAGCGCCTACCGCCGGCACGTCGAGCCGACCGGCGACGAACTCAGCCGGCTCGAGGCGCTCATGTATATCCGGACGCTCTACCTTGCCTGTTTCGGCTACCGGCGCGCCGTCACCAACGGCTCGGCGTTCAACGAGTGGGGCTTCATCGAACCAGCCGCGTACTTCAGCTCCACAGCAGCCGCAACCCGAGCAGCGTTCGGCCGGTAGGCCGTCGTGCGAGCGCGTTCCATCGTCCAGCGGGCTCGCCCGGCGGTGCTCGCGTGAGCGCGCCCATAGAGGTCCCTGAGGACATCGCCGAGCGGGTCCGCAGGCTATGCCTGTCGCTGCCCGAGGTGACCGTACGGGTCGACTATTCACTGATCAGAGCCAGATCAACGGCGCAGTCGTTCGACATCCGCCGCAGGTCGTTCTGCTTGCTTGTGGCATGGGAGGACCCGGCCGGCAGGCCCGTCCCCCTGCTGGTGTTGCGTGCTGGCCCTGAGGAACGCGAGGCGTTGCTGTCCATAGGCCACCCGTTCTTCGCCTCGCGCGCCGGACGTGATCGCATCGGGGTGCTGCTCACCGACGACACGGACTGGGAGGAGATCCGTGAGCTCGTGATCGAGAGCTACCGGGTCCTCGCGCCGAAGAAGCTCACCGCGCTGCTCGGCTAGCACGCCGCTGGGCGCCGAGCCTAGGCGATGACCGCGGCCATCGGGCCGGGCCGGCAGCCGGGAGCCGGATGAATGTGATATCCAGCCGCCTATTGCCGGCTCGATGCCGCATTCATCCGGTAGTGCGTCGGCAGGATTCATCCGGTAGCGCGGGCGGGGCCACGTCCGTCGCTAACCCCTCGCAGATGGTGAGCAGCCAGTCCGAGAAACGAGATCTCCGCCCGCGCGGGTCTTGACCGGGCCGATGTGAGCCTGAGCGCGGCGGCAGCGACCTTTTCGGGCAACCTGCGCGGCGCTACACTGCCCGCAGAGGGCGG
>JASHXJ010000345.1 GCA_030043595.1 Trebonia sp. | reverse complement strand
CCGGCGGCGACCGCGAGCACTACCTGGGCGGCGAACGCGGCGGCGGCCCCGGTGAACACGAAACCGGGCCGGTACCGGCTGCTCAGGATCAGGCAGGCCAGCACGGTCTTGTCCGGAAGTTCGGCGGGCAGGACGGCGACGAAGGACGTCACTGCGACGGTCAGGCTCATCCGGGGCTGCTCCGTGGTGTCCGGGCCGGCCGGCTTTCGCCGGGCGAACCCGGGACCTCCGGCACGGCAGCGTGATGCTGCGGCCGAAGGTCTCACTCAGGCCGTCTCGCCATGCCGGCGGATACGGCCCCCCGGGCACCGGGCCCGGCGGGCCGGCCAGCCGTCCCCGGCTTGCCGGACTGCAGGGCCGAGATTGTCGGCGTCCCGGCGACGGAGCTACTCCCCTTCGCGTGCCTAATCCTAGCCCAGTACCGCGGGCGACGGCATCCGCCACGCCTGGTCAGCTCCGTGCGGCAAGCGTGCGGCAAGATCCCGCGACCGGGCCGCCAGCCCGGCCTGCCGCGCTGCTGGCAGCGCGGCAGGCCCTGGCAAGGCAGGCCCCGGTGGCGCACTCCCCGCCCGCTGCAACAGCCCGGCAGCTCTGCGGGGTGAGCGACCGCCGCCGTCCTCGGCGTGTCGCCCTGGTTGTCCTTCGACACGGACATGATCTCCGCAAACGACAAGACCTTAGTGCATCGCGCCCGACAGGACGCCCTCCCGCAAGGGATTCAGAGCATCTCGTTATGAAACCTGATAGCGGCGAGAAATTCCATGTTACGGACGGCTATTTCCCGGTAGCCGGTCGCTATGACTCCGTCTTTGCGCAATTCGCTGAGGATACGCTCCGTCGTGGACACCGCCACGCCTGCCAGTTCGCCGAGTTCCAGCTGGGTAAGCGGGAGCGGAATCAGCACTGCCCCGTCTGCGGCTGGCTCGCCGTAGCCCTCCGCGAGCTCGTAGATGACCTGGGCCAGCCTTTCCTTCGCGCCCCAGGTGCGCTCCGCCGCGTGCCGCTCCGTCGCCCCGCGCATCTTGGCCACGAGGGACCGCGTGATGGTGGCCAGCGCCGCCGGATACCGCTGGCCGAAGGCCGCGAAGGCCGCCCGGCTGATCCGGACCGCGCCGACGGTCCCGACCGCGCGGGCCGTGGCGGTGCGCGGCATGCCGTCCAGCACGGCGAACTCGCCGATCAGGTCACCACGCGAGCGCACCGCCAGCGTCGTCTCCGTGCCGGTCTCGCTGGCGACGGTGACCTTGACCATGCCGCCGGTCAGCACGTACAGGCTCTCCCCGACGTCGCCCTGCAGCACCAGGATGTCGTCGTCGCCGAACTGGACACCGGTCCCTGCCGCCAGCAGGGCCGCGCGTTCATCGTCGGTCAGCAGCGCGACGAGGCTGCGCTTCGGCCACCGGCCGCGATCGGTCAGCGCCACGGCGGGCTTGCGCAGCGGCGGGCGCGCGGAGTGCGCGGGGAGCGGGATGGGCACAGCACCGATTTTGCCAGGTCTTCGGGACTTCCAGCGGGAACTAGTTGAATCCCGCTGCGGGAAAATGACGGATCTATTCTTCCGTCCCGACGGAGTTAGCCATTACGCTTCAGATACAGGGAGCGTGGGGAAATGGAAGACGGCGTGGCCGCCGAGCCCGGGGGGCAAGGTCAGGCGCCACCAGCACGAAGTCAATCCGGCCGTAAGCTGCGAATGGGATTCGTTCTGGATGTCGCCGGTTACGGTGCGCGAACAGCACCTCTGCAGAACCAAGTCCAGCGACGGCTTCCGCGGCTAGTGACCAATACGCTAGCCGAATGCGGAATGGATCTTGACTGCGTCGGACACGAGTGGACCGGAGACGGCATCAACGCGGTCATGCCGGCCGACATGGACCCGACGGTCGTGCTGCCCGTGCTGATCCGCTCCCTGGCCGCGCAACTCGGCGCGGACAACGCGCGGAGCTTCGACAGGATCCGGCTGCGGATGGCCATTGGCTTCGGACTAGTCGAGCACAGCACGGCGGGCTTCGGCGGGCCCATGATCGTTGATATCAACCGGCTGGTCGACAGCGTGCCGCTGCGCGCCGCATTGTCCGCCTATCCGGCCGCCGATCTCGCCGTGGCGATATCCGACCCGGTGCACGACACGGTTATCCGGCCCGGCTATCCGGGAATTCCTGGTGCCCAGTTCAGCCCGGTCAGCGTCGTCTCGAAGGAATTCGCCGGTACCGCCTGGATATGGGTGTCCGCGCGGCAGTGGAGCCAGCCCGCCTATCGGGCGCTCGCGGAGGATGACCCGAGCGAGATAGGCGGGTACCGCGTCGCCGCCCGTCTCGGCGCGGGCCTGGCCGGTCAGGTGTACATCGGCAGCGCCCGGGACGGCAGCTGGCTCGCCGTCAAGGAGTACAGGCGGGAGTTCACCGACACCCCGGACGTTCGCCGCCGCATCGCCGCCGGCGTGCAGGCCGCGAGCGGGCTGCACGGCCCGCACATCGCGCAGGTCATCGACTCCGGCGCGGAGGCCTACCGGCCGTGGGTGGCCAGCAAGCTCGTCCTTGGCCCGTCACTGGCGGCCACCGTGACCGAGACGGGGCCGCTGCCGGCCACCTCCACCGCATGGCTCGCCCTCGGCGTGGCCAGGGTCGCCGCCGCACTGCACGAGGCCGGGCTGGTGCACAAGGCGATCACCCCGACCAACGTGCTGCTCGAGCCGGGCGGGCCGCTGCTCACCGACTTCGGCCTCAGCCGGGCCGCGCTGACCGGCGGATCGCAGGGTGCCGCCGACGACGTGTTCATGCTCGGCTGCGTCACGTTCTTCGCGGCCGCGGGCCGCACTCCGTGGGGCGGCTGCCCGCCAGGCGCGGTCCCCGCGCCTGGCACCAGGGACGACCCCGATCTCGACGGCTGCCCGCCGGTGCTGCTGCCCGTCGTGACGGCCTGTCTCGACCCGGACCCCGGCCGGCGGCCAGCGGCCGCCGGGCTGCTGCCACGGCTGGCCGG
>JASHXJ010000344.1 GCA_030043595.1 Trebonia sp. | reverse complement strand
GCCGTGCCGCCGAACGCCTTGCGGGCCGCGAGCGCGCCGTCCACGGTGAGCACGGCGCGGACGTCAGGGCTCAGGTGGGGCGAGATCTTCGCGAGGTCGGCGTCGGTCACCTCGTCCAGGCCGACGTCGTGCACCTGGCACCAGACCACGAGGTGGCCGACGATCTCGTGCGCCTCGCGGAACGGGACGCCGCGCCGGACAAGGTATTCGGCCAGGTCGGTCGCGAGCGTGTACCCGGCGGGCGCCCCCTGCCGGAGCCGCTGGGCGTTGATCCGCAGCGTGGCGATCAGCCCGGCCATGGCGGGCAGCACGAGCAGCAGCGTATCGACCGCGTCGAACACCGGCTCCTTATCCTCCTGCAGGTCCCTGTTGTAAGTGAGCGGGAGCCCTTTGAGCGTGGTGAGCAGGCCTGTCAGCCCGCCGATGAGCCGCCCGGCCTTGCCCCGGGCCAGTTCGGCGACGTCCGGGTTCTTCTTCTGCGGCATGATCGAGGACCCGGTCGCGTACGCGTCGTCGATCTCGATCCAGCCGAACTCCTGGGACGACCAGAGCACGATCTCCTCGCCAAGCCGGGACAGGTGCACCCCGGTCAGCGCGGCGGCGAAGCAGAATTCGGCGGCGAAGTCCCTGTCGGCCACAGCGTCCATCGAGTTCGGCGCGGCGCTGTCGAAACCGAGCTCCTTGGCAAGCATCTGCGGATCGAGCGCGAGTGACGAGCCTGCCAGGGCACCGGCGCCGAGCGGGCTGACCGCGCTGCGCTTGTCCCAGTCCCGGAACCGGTCCGCGTCGCGCGCGAACGCCTGGACGTGCGCGAGCAGCTGGTGCGCGAACAGCACGGGCTGCGCGTGCTGCAAGTGCGTCATGCCGGGGGCTGGGGTGTCCCCGCACGCTTCGGCCTGGGCGATCAGCGCGGTCTGCAGCTCGGCGAGCCTGCTCACGATGCGCCGCGCGTGGTCGCGCAGGTACAGTCGCAGGTCGGTGGCCACCTGGTCGTTGCGGCTGCGGCCCGCGCGAAGCTTGCCGCCCAGCGAACCGAGCCGTTCGAGCAGGCCCCGCTCAAGCGCGGTGTGCACATCCTCGTCCGCCACCGTCGGCCGGAAGGAGCCGTCCTCGACGGCACGGTCCAGGTCGTCGAGCGCGCTGCGCATCGACTCGGCCTCACGGTCGCTGAGCAGCCCGGCCCGGTGCAGCATCCGCGCGTGCGCGCGGGACGCGAGCAGGTCATACCGTGCCAGCCGCCAGTCAAACTGGACGCTCAGTGACAGCCGCGCCAGCGCATCCGCGGGCCCGCCTTCGAACCGCCCGCCCCACAACCGCGTCGGCGTACCCGGCTCTGGCTGCCCGGCCGCAGCGTCCGATCCCATCTGTCCCACCTATCCCACTTCCGGCGTCTCGACCCCATTACAGGCAACCCTAGCGGCGGCGTTCGGCTAGGTGGCGGAACTCGGTGGCGAGGGATTCGCCGCCAGACGGGTCCCTGGCGATGACGAGAACCGTGTCGTCGCCGGCGACCGTGCCGAGGATCGCCGGCCACGCGGCGTGGTCGATGACCGAGGCGAGGAACTGCGCGGCGCCGGCCGGGGTGCGCAGCACGACGAGGTTCGCGCTCGCTTCCGCCGAGGTCATCAGCTCTTTCAGGTAGCGGGTCAGGCGCGAGTTGGCGCCGCCGGACGCGACCGCCGGCGGGGGCTCAGACGCGGCGGACGGCGTGTCGGCGGCGCGATCCTGGCCGGGCGGTATGCCGGGCTCGGCGGGAGGCTGGGCAGACGGCGGGGTCCGTTCGGGATAATCGAGGGCGGTACCGGGGCGGGACCCTGGCCCTCCTGGCTCACCGGGGAGCGCGTACACCAGCGAGCCGTCCGCCGCCCGCAGCCGGACGACGCCGAGCTCGTCCAGGTCGCGGGAGAGCGTCGCCTGGGCGACGTGCATTCCGGCGTAGCGGTCGAGCAGCGCGGCGAGCTGCTCCTGGGAATGCACCTGCTCGCGGGACAGGATCGCGGCGATCCGGGCCTGCCTGGCCGCCTTCGTCGCGGGGCTCGCCGGGGCCGGCGGCGTCGCCTGGGCGGCCACTACGACCGCTCCAGCAGCCAGGCGAGCAGCGCCTTCTGCGCGTGCAGCCGGTTCTCGGCCTGGTCCCAGACCGCGCTCGCCGGGCCGTCGATCACGTCGGCGGTGATCTCCTCGCCGCGGTGCGCGGGCAGGCAGTGCAGCACGATGGCATCCGGGCCGGCCAGGCCCAGCAGCTCGTCGTTGACCTGGTACCTGGCGAGCGCCGCCTGCCTCGCTGGCGCGTCGTGCTGCCCCATGGACACCCACACGTCGGTGGCGAGCACGTCGGCGCCCTTGCTGGCGACCGCCGGGTCATCCAGCACGGTCGCCGAGCCGCCGGTCCGCGCGGCGATGGCCCGCGCGCTGGCCAGGATCGCCGGGTCGGGCTGGTACCCGTCCGGCGCCGCCACCCGGACGTGCATCCCCGCGGTAGCGCAGCCGAGCAGGTAGGAGTGCGCCATGTTGTTCGCGCCGTCGCCGAGGAAGGTGAGCGTGCGGCCGGGCAGGGGGCCGCGGCGTTCGGCCACTGTCTGCAGGTCGGCCAGGATCTGGCACGGGTGGAACTCGTCGGTCAGCGCGTTGATCACCGGGACCGTGCTCGCCGCGGCGAGCTCGGTGATCCGGTGCTGGCCCGACGTCCGCCAGACGATCGCCGCCACCTGCCTGGTGAGCACGCGGGCGATGTCGCCGATCGTCTCGCCGCGGCCGATGTGCGTGGTCTGCGTGTCGATGATCAGGGGCAGCCCGCCGAGCTCGGCGATGCCGACGGCGAACGACACCCGGGTGCGCAGCGACGGCTTGTCGAAGAGCACGGCGACCGTTTTCGGGCCCGCGAGCGGACGGCGGGCGAGCGCGGTCGCGGTCGCGGTCGCGATCGCGGTCCGGTCCGCCTTCATCGCGGCGGCCAGGTCGAGCACCTCGGCCTGCTCGGCCGGGCTGAGGTCGTCGTCGCGCAGGAAGTGCCTGGGGCCGCGCATCAGGCCGCCGTTTCCGACTGGGCCGCGTCGAGGATGGCCGGGAACGCGGCCAGGAACTCCCCGGCCTCGGCCGCGGACAGGATGAGGGGCGGGGCGAGGCGCACCGCGTCCGGCTGCACCGCGTTGACCAGGAACCCGCGCGCCTGCGCGGCGGTGTAGACGGCCGGCGCCTTTTCCGCGGTGAGGACCGCGGCGAGCCACAGGCCGCTGCCGCGCACGCCCTTCAGCAGCGGATGGCCGATCGCGGCGATCCCGCTGGCGAGCGTGTCCCCGACGGCCCTGACGCTGGCGAGGATGTCCTGCGACTCGATCGTGTCGAGCACGGCGAGCGCGGCCGCGCAGGCGACCGGGTTGGCGCCGAACGTCGAGCCGTGGTCGCCCTTGACGAGCGCGGTGCCGCAGTCGCCGAAACCCACGCAGGCGCCGATCGGCAGCCCGCCGCCCAGGCCCTTGGCGAGCGTGAGCACGTCGGGCCGGACGCCTTCCTTCTGGTGGGCGAACCACGCGCCCGTCCGGCCGATGCCGCTCTGGATCTCGTCGAGCACCAGCAGCGCGCCGGCCGCGTCGCAGGCCTGCCGGACGGCTTGCAGGTAGCCCTCGGGGGGCGGGACCACGCCGCCCTCGCCAAGCGTCGGCTCGAGGAAGACCGCCGCCACGTCCTTGTCGACCGCCTCGGCGAGCGCTGCCTCGTCGCCGTAGGGAATCCACCGGACGTCCACCCCGAACGGCCCGAACGGCTGCCGGATCGACTCCTTGCCCGTGATGGACAGCGAGCCCATCGTCCGGCCGTGGAAGCTGCCGACGGCGGCGACGACCGGCTTGCCGGTGCCCTGCCTGCGGCGGACCAGCTTGATCGCGGCCTCGTTGGCCTCGGCGCCCGAGTTGCAGAAGAAGACCCGGCCGTCGGCGCCCAGCAGGCCGAGCAGCCGTTCGGCGAGCGCGACGCCCGGCTCGTGCACGAACAGGTTCGAGGTGTGCGCGATCTTCGCGACCTGGTCGGTGACCGCCGCGACGACGGCCGGGTGGGCGTGGCCGAGCGCGCTCACCGCGATGCCCGCGATCAGGTCCAGGTACTGGTTGCCATCGGCGTCCCAGACCCGGCACCCCGCGCCGCGGGCGAGGGCGAGCGGCGGCGTGCCGTAGTTCGGCATCATGGCGGCCTCGAACCGCTTGCGCAGCGCGTCGCTTTCGGTCATGCGGAATCTCCGTATCGGGGGCCGGGGGAGGTATGGGGGGGACGGGTAGTCCCTCCCATTGGGGGGGTCACCGGGGGGTCGCCCCCCGGGGGAGATTCAGCAGAGACCATGGTGCCGATGCCGGAGTCGGTGAAGATCTCGAGCAGGACGGCGTGCTTGAGCCTGCCGTCGAGGACGTGCGCCTGCGGCACGCCGCCGCGGACCGCGGTCAGGCACGCCTCCATCTTGGGGATCATCCCGGCCGACAGGCCAGGCAGC
>JASHXJ010000343.1 GCA_030043595.1 Trebonia sp. | reverse complement strand
GGGCTCGCCGCGGCAGGCGACTCAGCGGACCGGATGCTCGCGGTGGCGGCCGTGACCAGGATCGGCGCCCCGGCCGAGCAGGCCTGGCGGGACAGCCTGGACGTGCCGCAGGTGCGCGCCTACGCGAAGGCGGCGCTGGCCGCGCTGTCCGGCGACGAGAACGTGCCGCCGGAGCTGGAACAGCTGCCCGCGGACGTCGCCTGGATGACGACGGACCTGCTGGCGCTCGCCTGCGACGAGGAGTTCCCTGACCCGGAGGAGATCGTGGCCAGCTTCCGGGAGGCCGTCCCGGCCGGGCGGGAGACCGCCGTCTTCGAGATCATGTGGCGCAGCTCGCATCCGGAGGTCCTCGATGTGCTCACCCACATCGGCAGGTACCACCCGGACAAGTCGGTCGCCAAGGCCGCGCGGACCGCGGCCCACAAGGCGGGCGGCCGCCGGCCCGCAAACGGCTAACCCAAGTCTGGGCAAATCCCGTCTTGTCATGCGTTGTCACCACTAAGGTTTGACCGACGATAAGGGGGATGCGCCAATGGCTGGTGAGACCGGTCTCGCCGCGGTAAATCACGTCGTGGTCCTGATGCTGGAAAACCGCTCGTTTGACCACATGCTCGGTTTCCTTTACGCGAGCGAAGGCAACGTGTCGCCGTCGGGCCAGCCGTATGAGGGGCTCACCGGTACCGAGTCCAACCCGGATTCGAGCGGCAACCCGGTCACGGTCTTCCAGATCACGGCCGGTACTCCCAGCGCCTACTTCATGCCGGGCGCGGACCCGGGCGAGGGGTACAAGGCGACGAACGACCAGCTGTACGGCTCCGACGACGGGCCGTCCGAGACGGGGGAGCCGGCCGCCTGCCAGGGCTTCGTGAAGGACTTCGCGTTCACCCTCGGCTGGGAGCAGACCGAGGGCTGGTCCATCCTGCCCGGCACGGTCGTGACCAACATCATGGGCTGTTTCGCGCCCGAGGCGCTGCCCGTCCTGTCGGCGCTCGCCCGGGGATACGCGGTCTGCGACTACTGGTTCGCGTCGGTGCCCACGGAAACGCTCGCGAACAGGTCCTTCACCCTCGCGGCGACCAGCCAGGGGCACATGGACGACGAGACGAAGACGTTCACCTGCCCGACTATCTTCGCCTCGCTCAGCGCGGCCGGGCTCGGCTGGACGGTCTACGGGTACAACGCGGAGCCGCTGACCAAGGGGACGTTCACCGACATCGCCCAGGCGGACGCGACGCACTTCGGGCTGTTCAAGGACTTCCAGGGCGCCGCCGCGGCCGGCACGCTGCCCGCGTTCACGTTCCTTGAGCCGAGCTGGACGTCGACGGGCAACAGCCAGCACCCCAACTACGACGTGGCGCTCGGCGAGCAGCTCATCTACGACGTCTACGAGGCGCTGCGCAGCGGCCCCGGCTGGGCGCAGACGCTGCTGGTGATCACCTACGACGAGCACGGCGGCTGCTTCGACCACGTGCCGCCGCCGTGGGGCGCGACCCCGCCGGACAACAACGTGGGGGAGTACGGCTTCACGTTCAACAGGTTCGGCGTCCGCGTCCCGGCGGTGCTGATCTCGCCGCTGATCGAGCCGGGCACCGTGTTCCGCGTCCCGGCGGGCAGCGTGCCGCTCGACCACACCTCGATCCTGAAGACGGTCGAGCAGCGCTGGAACCTGCCCCCGCTGACCGCCAGGGACGCCGCCGCGCCCGGCTTCGGCGACGTGCTCACGCTGACCACCCCGCGCACCGACGACGTGCTCGCGGGCGTCGTGGTCCCGGTCTCCGGCAGCCTCGGCCCCTCCGCCGGGACACTCTCCCACCTCGAGGCCGTCCGCGAGGCGCTGGAGACCCGCTACGCCCCGGGTCCCCGCCCGGCCCCGCCCGTCATTCCGTCCGGCATTCCGCCTGCGGCCCCGCCGCAGCCCGCCGAGGACACGCCGCCCCCCAGCGGAAAGCGCCGTCACCGTTTCCACCTGTAACACGAGCCCGCTCCGGGTTACCCGCCACCGCGGTCCGCCATGCAAGGCGCGTGAATACCGATGGCTGGCATATCGCTGGCCGATTTCTCGCGGCGACAGTGCGTTGTTAGTCTCGCGTGATAATCGCGCCGAGAGGAGAAATGCCGGATGGGCAGGCTCGACGGCAAGGTCGCGCTGATCAGCGGGACGGGGCGGGGCATGGGCCGCGCCGCGGCGATCGAATTCGCCGCCCAAGGGGCGGTGGTGTTCGGCTGCGACCTGAACGAGGCGGCGAGCACCGAGACCGTGGCGCTGGTCACCGAGGCAGGCGGGACGATGGCGGCCCTGGCACCGCTGAACCTGAGCAGCCGCGAGGGCGCGCACGCCTGGGTGGATGCCGCGGTCAGCTCGTTCGGGGGCGTGGACGTCCTGTACAACAACGCGTCGGCGCTGCGAAACGGCCCGCTGATGGAGCTGTCCGACGAGGACTGGCACTTCACGATCGCCAACGAGCTGGACATCGTGTGGTTCTCGGTGCGTGCCGCCTGGCCGGAGCTCGTCAGGCGCGGTGGCGGCTCGATCATCAACGTCGCCTCGATCGCGGCACGGCTCGGCGCGCGGTTCGTCGGCCAGCTGCCGCACGGGTCGGCCAAAGGCGGCGTGCTGGCCATGACGAAGCACCTGTGCGCGGCGGGAGGCCAGCACGGGATCCGCGCGAACGCGATCCTGCCCGGGCTGATCTACACCCCGGAGACCGCCCGGTACATCGACGACCCGGACGGGCCGCTGCCCGCGATCCTGGCGAGGATCCCGCTTGGCCGCTATGGCCAGGCGCACGAGGTCGCCAGGCTAGCCGCCTTCCTGGCCAGCGACGACGCGGCGTTCATCACCGGCGCGGAGATCGCCATCGACGGCGGGGACGGATCGGTGGCAGCCTGAGGAGTCAGCGTCAGGCGTCGGCGCCAGGCGTGCTCATGGGGTCGTGCAGCAGGCCGCCGAGGACATCGCTGCCCAGCGTGGCGAGCAGTTCCCGGGTGAAGGCGCCGTCGACGAGAATGAACGCCATCCGCGCCGTCTGCCGGCTGCGGTTCTCCCAGCGGTGGGCGGTGCCGCGCTGCACGACCACGTCGCCGGCGCCGAGCGTGGTCTCGCTGTCGTCGAGGACGAGCACGACCTCGCCCTCGAGCACGATGCCGTAGTCGACCGACTGCGTCCGGTGCATGGGTGAGACCACCCCGGGCGGGAACTCGTTGATCCGGATCTTGGTCCCGTTCGGCGCAGGCGGGACCGCCAGTGCGCCGGTGGCCGGATCCGGCTCGCTCGCCTCGATCGGCGCAGGGCTAGCAGCAGTGCTCCAGATCTCGTAGAACAGCGCCCCGTCAGGCGCGGTGCGGA
>JASHXJ010000342.1 GCA_030043595.1 Trebonia sp. | reverse complement strand
GATCGCCGAGATCTGGCACGGCGTCCTGGCGCCGCAGGCGGTCGCGGACGGGGTGCCCGCTC
This sequence comes from Trebonia sp., assembly GCA_030043595.1. Lineage (GTDB taxonomy): Bacteria > Actinomycetota > Actinomycetes > Streptosporangiales > Streptosporangiaceae > Trebonia. The sequence goes on along the minus strand of JASHXJ010000342.1, from coordinate 2,636 downwards.
CCATCCTCGCCTTCCTCCAGGAGCGGATGCTCGCCAACAGCCCGACAGGACTGGTCACGATGGCGGCTCACCTGCTCGCGGCCAGCGACCGGACCGACGACCTCGCCAAGCGCGACATCGCGACGCTCGTGCTTTACGGCGCGGACGACAACGCCTGGCCGCCGCAGGCGCAAGAGGAGATGGCCGGGCGGCTGAGCGCGCGGCGGGCTTGCATCTCCGGCGCCGCGCACTCCCCCGCCGTGGAGGCGCCCGCGGCCACGGCGCGCGCGCTGACCTCGTTCTGGAACGCGGCCGAGCGGGGCGACAGCGGCTAGCCCAGCTCCGCGAGCCCGTCCCACGGCCGCCGCGGGACCGCGGCGGCCTGGCCCTCCGCACAGTGCCGCAGGTAGTCGCACCAGCCGCAGGCCACGCCTGGCCGCGGCGGGAACACCTCGTCGTACTTCTCCGGCGGCAGCGCCGCGCGCATCCGCTCGTCCGCGTCGGCGCATTCGGCCGCGACCTCCTCGGCCCTGCGCAGGTGCCTGGCCAGCGACTCCGCGCTGTGTTCCCAGCCGAACACCAGCCCGGTCGGCAGGTGATGCAGTTCGACGCGGCGGCAGTCACGGCGCAGCACCCGCCCGGCGGCGATCGCGTACAGCGCGAGCGCGAGCGAGCTGCGCGCGTCGTCCGCGCTCAGCACGTGCCTGCCGGTCTTGTAGTCGACCACGACCAGCTCGGTGCCGCCGCCGGCGGCGGGCCGCGCGTCCAGCCGGTCAATGCGACCGGAGACAGCGATCAGGTCGGTCCGCATCGCCACCGTGCGCTCCACCCCGGTCGGCTCGTCCGCCGGGTCGAGTCCGGCGACGTACCCCTCGACCATCTGGCGCGCCCACGCCCGGTACCGGTCTGACTGCGCGTCGTTCGCATACCCCTCGGAGATCCACCCCTGGTCGAGCAGCGCGCCCGCCGCATCCACCGTCCGCCTGGGCAGCGGCAGCCGCCACCACGCGGCCAGCGTGTTGTGCACGCTCGCGCCGAGGCTGTTGTGCGCCCACGGCGGCCCCTTCGGCGGGACGGGCCTGTCCAGGTAGCTCATCCGGTACCGGCGGGGGCAGTCCAGCCACGTTGTCAGCCTCGTCGGAGTGCACGAGTAAAGCCGCCGCGGCATTCCGTCGAAACCGAGCTGCTCCACTCCGGCTCAGCCCAGATCCGCGGACGGCCCGGCCGCCACCCAGCTGTCGAACCGCTTCGCCGCAGCCGCGATGCTCGACTCCTCGCCGTGCCCCGGCAGCACCCGGGTGCCGGGCGGGAGGTCGAGCAGCCGCTCGCCGATCGCGGTGAGCTGCCCGGGGAAGTCGGGGAACTCCCCCTCGTGCGGTACCGGGCCGCTGGCCAGCAGCGCGTCGCCGGTGAAGACGACCTTTAGGTCGGCGCAGTACAAGCTGACCGACCCCGGTGTGTGGCCTGCCGTGTGGATGACCTCGAGCTGCACGTCAGCGACGTCGAACCGGCCGCCGTCCGTCATCTCGATCTCCGCGTCGGCGTCGGGATGCACCAGCCGCCAGTGCAGCCTGTCCGCCGGGTGCAGCGCCACCGGCGCCTCATCCCGCTCGGCCACCTCGACGGCCGCGGCGACGTGGGTGGCGTGCCCGTGCGTGCAGATCACGGCGAGAATCTCGCGGTCACCGACCATCTCGAGCACGCCGGCGGCGTCCTCTCCCGGGTCGATGACGATGACCTCGTCGTCGTCGCCGATGACCCAGGTGTTGGCCTCCCGGGGGGCCCCGGGGGGCACGGCGGGACGGGAAGTCCCCCCGTTAGCGGGGGGATCCTGGGGGGTCGCCCCCCCAGGGAAGTAGGGCGTCCACACGCGCTCGATCCGAGCTTCCATGAGCGGCACCTCCGCACCCGCGCCCGACCCAGGAGGCCGACCCGACATGTCTGCGCGCCACTTTAGTGCGGTCCGCACGCGCGCGCGCCGGTGACTGGGATTGGCCCGGGGGGCCACAGGGCCAAACCTATTGGCCCGGGGGGCCACAGGGCCAATAGCGGACGGTGACTGGCCGCGTGGCGGCGTGACCGGTGTGACGCTTCGCGATCAGTGTGGCCCTAGGGAGCAAGTCAGCGGGCCTGGGCGGCGAAGGCAAGCGCGGACTGCGCGATGAGCTGGATCGCGATCGCCGACAAGAGCAGGCCGGCGATCCTGGTGAGCAGCTCCACGCCGTTGTCGGTGAGCACCCGGTGGATCACCTCGGCAAAGCGCATCGCGAGCCAGGCGCACACGGCCACGGCGACGATCGCGAGCGCCAGCGCGAGCCCGTCGAGCACGCTGCTGACCCGCTGCACGTACAGCATCGTCGCCACGATGGCGCCCGGGCCGGCCAGCAGCGGCGTGCCGAGCGGCACGAACGCCACGTTGGCCCTGGCCCGCTGCGCCGAGGTCGGCTCCTCCGCGCGGCCGGTCAGCAGCTGCAGCGAGACCAGCAGCAGGAGCAGCCCACCCGCGCCCTCGAGTGCGGGCAGCCCGACCTGCGTGTAGGCGAGGATCGACCGCCCGAAGAGCGCGAACGCCACGATCACCGCGAACGCCACCACGGACGCCTGCCACGCCAGCCGCCGCCTGGTCCGCGCGGCCCGGCCCCGGGTCAGCCCGAGGA
>JASHXJ010000341.1 GCA_030043595.1 Trebonia sp. | reverse complement strand
GACGATGTGGTAATGATCACAGACCTGGTGGAGAAGCCGGTGCCCGGCTCGGCGCCGAGCCGGTGGATCGTGATCGGGCGCTACGTCTGCGACCCGGCGGTATTCGATGTGCTGCGCGAGACGCCGCCCGGCCGGGGCGGCGAGATCCAGCTCACCGACGCGCTCAAGGTGCTCGCCGGCAAGGGCGAGCTGCGCGGGGTGCTCTTCCACGGCCGCCGCTACGACACCGGGAACAAGCTCGACTACCTGCGCACCATGGTGATGTTCGCGGCCGAGCGGCCGGACCTGTCCAGCGAATTCGTTCCCTGGCTGCGAAAGTACCTCGAAGGCATGCCGTGACCGAAGCTGTCGCACCGGGCGTCGGAACCGTGGACGGATCGCTCAGCACGGTGGAGGCGTACCAGTCGGCGATCTTGCAGGCGATCACCCCCCTGCCGCCCGTGCGCGTGGAACTGGCCGATGCCGAGGGGTGCGTGCTGGCGGAAGACGTGACTGCCGCGGTGCCGCTCCCCTCATTCGACAACTCCAGCATGGACGGATACGCCGTGCTGGCAGCGGATACAGATCATTCTTCCGAACGGTCCCCCGCGACTCTCCCGGTCATGGCAGAGATCGCGGCCGGCGACACCGCCGCCTACGGGCTGGCTCCTGGTACCGCCATCCGGATCATGACCGGCGCGCGGCTGCCCGCGGGCGCGGACGCGGTCGCGCCCGTGGAGTGGACGGACGGCGGCACCGCCCGGGTGGAGATCTACCGGCCCGTTGCGCACGGCAACGCCGTGCGGTACGCCGGCGGTGACGCCACCGCGGGCGAGACGCTGCTGGAGAAAGGCGTGCGGCTGCGGCCGATGCACATCGCGGTGGCCGCGTCCGCCGGGCGGACGATGCTCATGGTCCGGCCCAGGCCACGGGTCGCGGTGCTGTCCACGGGCAACGAGCTGACCGAACCGGGCACGCCGCTGGTGCCCGGCCAGATCTGGGACTCCAACAGCTACATGATCGCGGCGGCCGCCCGTGAGGCCGGCGCCACCGCCTACCGGCGCTCTGTCGTGCCGGACGACCCGGCCGGGGTGCTGCCCGCCCTGGAGGAGCAGCTGGCTCGCGCCGACCTGCTCATCACCACCGGCGGGGTGAGCATGGGCGGCGAGCACGACGTGGTGAAGGCGGCGCTGCGGGATCTGGGCACCGTGACCTTCCGGAAGGTGGCGGTGCAGCCGGGAATGCCGCAGGGGTTCGGCACGATCGGCGCGGGCCGGGTGCCGATCTTCACGCTGCCCGGCAACCCGGTCAGCGCGTACGTGTCGTTCCAGCTGTTCGTGCGGCCCGCGATCGCCGCGCTCCAGGACGCCCGCGACCTGCGGCTGCCCGGCGTGCGGGCCACGCTGACCGCGAGCGTGCGCTCCCCCGAAGGCAGGCGCTCCTACCTGCGCGGCGTCCTGGACGGCGGGCAGGTCACGCCGCTGTCCGGCCAGGGCTCGCACCAGATCGCCGCGCTCGGCAAGGCGAACGCGCTGATCATCGTGCCCGAACGGGAGACTCAGCTCCCGCAGGGCGAGACGGTTGACGTCGTCGTTCTCCCGTAACGGAGTCATGCGGCGGGCGGCAGACGGCGGGGTCCGTTCTGGATGATGTCCTTCATAACCCAGCGGCGAGAGTCGCCTTCACCGCGCGTAGGCTTGCGCACATGAGCGATGCTGCTCCTGCGACGCCGCTGACCCACCTGGACGAGGCAGGACGGGCGCGCATGGTCGACGTCTCAGCGAAGGACGTGACAGTGCGGACGGCGCGGGCGTCCGGGCGGGTGCTGCTGTCAGCCGAGGCCGTCGCGGCGCTGCGCGGAGGCCGGGTGCCCAAGGGCGACGCGCTCGCGGTCGCGCGGATCGCCGGCATCCAGGGCGCGAAACGGACCCCGGACCTGATCCCGCTGTGCCACCCGATCGGGCTGCACGGCGTCACGGTCGACCTGGCCGTCGAGGATTCCGGCGTCTACATCACGGCCGAGGCGCGGACCGCCGACCGGACCGGGGTGGAAATGGAGGCGCTCACCTGCGTCAGCGTCGCGGCGCTCGCGCTCATCGACATGATCAAGTCAGTCGATCGGGGGGCAGTGATCGCTGACGTCCGGCTGGAGGCCAAGGACGGCGGCAAGTCCGGCTCGTGGCGGCGGTCATGATCAGGGCGCTGGCGATCACCGTGTCAAATCGTGCGGCCGCCGGAGTCTATGAGGACCGTTCGGGTCCGGTGCTGGTGGAACTGCTGCGCTCGGCGGGCTGCGACGTCGTCGACGGGCCGCTGGTGATCCCCGACGGCGACGCCGTGGAGCAGGTGCTGCGCGACTCGGTGACCGCCGGGTACGACGTGGCCGTCACCACGGGCGGGACCGGGCTGACGCCCGGCGACCTGACGCCTGAGATGACCCGGCGGGTGCTTGACCGCGAGATCCCCGGCATCGCGGAGGCATTGCGGTCGGCCGGGGCGGCGGCGGGGGTGCCTTCGGCGATCCTGTCGCGCGGCCTGGCCGGTGTCGCCTCCAGCACGCTGATCGTCAACCTGCCCGGCTCGTCCGGCGGCGTGCGGGACGGCATGAACGTGCTGCGGCCGATACTCGTGCACGCGGTCGACCAGATCCGCGGCGGCGACCACGCGCGAGCTGACTCTGACGCCGGGAGTACCGGGACCCCGGCTTCCGCCGGCGATGCGGACCGTCCCGCCGAGATCGCGTAGTGTCAGCTCCTAAGGCTTGACCACATGGCATAAACCGCCGCGCAAGGGAATGATTGACAGCCGTGGGACGCATCCGCGGGTGGCCCGCCACCCTTTCCGAGCCGGAACTGCTCGACGCGCCAGTCGTACTGCGGCCCGTGCGGGTCTCCGACGCGCGCACCTGGCGCGAGATCCGGGTCCGGAACGCCTCGTGGCTGCGCCCCTGGGAGCCGTCGAATCCGGAGACGCCGCTGCACCGCTCGTCGCTCGGGCCGTACGTCACGATGGTGCGCACGATGCGGCGCGAAGCACGGCAGGGCCAGGCGCTGCCCTGGGTGGTGACGTACGGCGGACAGTTCGCGGGCCAGCTCACCGTGGGGTCGATCGTCTGGGGCTCGTCACGGTCCGGGCAGGTCGGCTACTGGATCGACGAGTCGTTCGCCGGGCGCGGCGTCATTCCCACGGCGCTTGCGCTGGCGGTGGACCACTGCTTCCGCGTCGTCGGCATGCACCGGCTGGAGGCGTCGATCCGGCCGGAGAACATCGCCTCACGGCGGGTGGTAGAGAAGCTCGGATTCCGCGAGGAGGGCGTCCGGGTGCGCCAGCTGCACATCAACGGCGCCTGGCGCGACCACATCTGCTACGCGGTCACCGCGGAGGAAGTGCCGATGGGGATGCTGGCGCGCTGGCGGAACTCGCGGGCGTCGTCGCGGTCCGGCGCGTAGGACGGGGGCCACACCAGCCTCCGCCGCTCAGCGCGGTCCCGCTGCACGGGCACATCCGGCGGTTGCGCATTGCGCGGCGCACCCCAGTGAGATCAGCTCTTTGCTGTTGATCTTGGCGACACGCCGCGCGGGTGCTCGTTATCCGCAGTGAGTGCCTTTACGCTGCGTCACATGATCGCGTGCTCAACGGGAGCATTCGACCAACCTTCGGCCGACCCGCCACGGCCGAGACCGGATGCGAACCCCGTCTGGGCAACGTGTCCGAACCTGTCCCGGATACGCGCGTCCATGTTCGGCGCACGTGCCCAGCCGGGTGCCGCAACGACCGAGGGGAGGTCCGAGCCCGGTGAGCAGCGCGATCCTTTACGTGGCGATCGTCGCCATCTGGGCGTGCGTGCTCATCCCGCGGTGGCTCCGGCACGACTCGGCACACGTGTCACCCGCTGCGCACGGGACGGCGATCCCGGGCGATGTGGTTCCTGACGATGCCGTGTCTGGCGAGGACGTTCCAGGCGAGAACATT
>JASHXJ010000340.1 GCA_030043595.1 Trebonia sp. | reverse complement strand
GAAGAACCGTCCGCGATCGCCGTCGACTCCGCTACCGGCGCGGTCGAGGCCATCGGCACCGCCGCCGACGTGCTGGCGGAAAAGGAACCGCAGGACATCAGGGTCATCTACCCGCTGCGCGACGGCGTGATCGCCGACCTGGACGCCACCGTGGAGATGCTCTACGCGTTCTTGCGCAAGGCCGTCCCGCGCCGCGGGCCGCTGCGCCCGCGGGCGCTGGTGGCCGTGCCCAGCGGTGCCACGTGGGTGGAACGCCGCTCCGTCGCCGCCGCGCTGAGCGCGCGGCGCCCCCGCTATGAGGTCCGGCTGATCGACGAGCCCGTCGCGGCTGCCGCGGGGGCGGGCCTGGACCTGAGCGCCGGGGCAGGCGGATTCGTCGTGGACATCGGCGGCGGGACCACCGAGGTCGCGGCCGTCGCCGGATGGCGCGTGGTGCGGGCGCAGTCGCTGCGGATGGCGGGCAACGCGATGGACGAGGCGATCGTGAACACCGCCCGCGGCGAGCTCGGCCTGATTCTCAGCCAGCGCGCGGCGCGCCAGCTCAAGACGACGCTCGGCCTGACAGGCGGGCCGGACGGCTGGGCGGAGGTGGTCGGCATCGACGCGGCCCGCCGCACGCCGCGGGTGGAGCGGGTGACCGCGAGCCTCGTCGCGGGCGCGCTTGAGCCCACCGTCGCCGCGATCGCCAGGTCCGTGCAGGAGGTCCTCTCAGACATCCCCTCAGGGCTGGCCGAGGACGTGGTGCGAGGCAAGGTGCGGCTGGCCGGGGGCGGTGCCCTGCTGCCGGGCATGGCGAGCCGGATCGAGGCGATCGCGGAGATCGGCGCGCTCGTGGTGGAAGACCCGCTCCGCTGCGTGGTCCGCGGCGCCGCCATCATGCTGGAGAGCAACGGCAGGCAGGGCGTCCCGGGCCTGCGCTCATGACCCTCCGCTGATAGAGCCGAACGGACGGGACCTGCTCCCCTAGCGGATGGGGACTGCCGCGGGTGGTCTGGAATCATGACGATTCACATCCACGAGATTCCAGCGGCGGCGCCGGAACGGCCCGCCCCCATGCAGGCGCGATGGGTCGCGCTGGCGGTGCTGTGCGTGACCTTGCTGATGGTCACCCTGGACGTCACGGTGCTGAACGTCGCGCTGCCCACCATCGTGCGCGACCTGAACGCGACGACAACCGAACTGCAGTGGATCGTCGACGCGTACGTCATCTCGTTCGCCGGACTGCTGCTGTCCGTGGGCAGCCTCGCCGACCGGATCGGCCGCAAGAAGGTCTTCCTGGCCGGCCTGCTGGCGTTCGCCGCAGGCTCGACCTGGGCGGCCTTCTCCGGGTCAGTGGGGATGCTGATCGCGGCGCGGGCCGCGATGGGCATTGGCGGTGCCTTCATGATGCCGTCCACACTGTCGCTCATCACCAGCATCTTCACTGACACGGCCGAGCGCCGCCAGGCCATCGGCCTGTGGGCGGCTACGACCGGGGTGGGGATCGCGCTCGGCCCGATCGTCGGCGGCCTGCTGCTCTCGCATTTCTGGTGGGGCTCGGTATTCCTCATCAACGTGCCGATAGCGGCCATCGGCTTCGCGTGCGCCATCCCGCTGATCCCGGACTCGCGGAACCCGGCGGTGCAGCCGCCCGACCTCGGCGGGGCGGCGCTGTCGATCGTCGGCTTCGGGCTGCTGCTCTGGGCGCTGATCGAGGCGCCGGTGCGCGGCTGGACCTCCGTGCGGGTGCTTGCCGCGGGAGTGGGCGGCCTCGCGGTGCTTGGGTTGTTCACGCTCTGGGAGTCGCGGTCCAGGCACCCCATGCTGAACCTGGGGTTCTTCAGGAAGCGCGAGCTGTCCGGGGCTGTCACGTCGGTGGCGCTGGCCACGTTCGGCATGTACGGGGCGCTGTTCGTGCTCACCCAATGGCTGCAGTTCAGCCTTGGCTCCTCCGCGCTCAAGGCGGGCCTTTGCGTGCTGCCGGCGGCCGCCGCGATCGCGGTGATCGCGCCGCTGTCCACGCTCGGCATGCGGCTGATCGGCATCAGGTACACGGTCGCCGCGGGATTGCTGATCATCGCAGGCTCCTTCTGGCAGATCTCAGGGGCGACCGTCGCGTCCGGCTACGGCAGCATCGTGCTGGGTATCGTGCTGCTCGGGATCGGCGCCGGGCTGGTCATCCCGGCGGCCACCGAATCGGTGATGGGCTCGCTGCCCGGCGGCGAGACCGGTGTGGGCGCGGCCACCAACGGCACCTTCCTGCAGGTCGGCGGGGCACTGGGCGTGGCGGTGATCGGCAGCCTGCTGACCACTCGCTACCAGGACCGGATGACCGCCGCCCTCGCCCCGCACCACGTGCCGAGCGCGATCATGAGCACCGTCCGCGGTTCGCTCGGTGGCGCCCTGGAGGTAGCTGCCAGGGTCGGCGGCCTGCTCGGCACCGAACTGGCGCAGGTCGCCAGGGAGGCGTTCGTCAGCGGCATGGACCTGGGCCTTGCCACGGGGGCATTCGTGGCGCTCGGTGGCTGCCTGGTCGCGCTTCTTGTCCTGCCCAGGGGCAGGAACCGCACGGACCCCGGAGCAGGTGCGCCGTAAAGGCGCAGCCGGGAGGGACGGGGGGTCGCCCCCCCGGGCAAACTCGGAAGAGACGGCCGGCCCGGGTAGGTTGATTAAGTACCGGCCTGTCGCCTGGGCGTAGGCTGGCGCCGACAACGACGGACAGCGGTTACCGGGGCACCGGCCCGGTGGCGGAAGGGGCATCGTTCGATGAGCAAGCAGGCCACGCCGCCGCCGCCTGGCGACAAGCCGTCGCCAGGCAAGCCGCCGCCACCGCCGCCGGCCTGGCGGCACTGGCTGATACCGTTCGGGATCATCGTCGCGCTCTTCCTGTGGCTGTACCTGCCCGCGGTGCACCAGTCGTCGCAGACGACCCTCAGCTACTCGCAGTTCCTCACCGACGTGTCCGCGCACAAGGTCAAGACCATCACGATCGCGCAGCCCGGCGGCACCAGCAGCGGGACGCTGACCGACGGGACGAACTACACCGTGGTGATCCCGCCGCAAGCGAGCCAGGCCTTCCTCGACGACTTGCAGAAGGGGAACGTGCAGGTCACGTCTTCCACGTCGTCGCCGGGATTCGGCACGGAACTGCTCAACTGGATCATCATCCTGGCGCCCTTCCTGCTCTTCTTCTGGTTCTGGATGCGGCTGTCGAGAGGAGCGGCCGGCCAGCTGCAGGGCGTTTTCGGCGCAGGCCGGTCCCGCGCCAAGGTGTTCGACGAGGAGCGCCCGTCGACCACGTTCGGCGACGTAGCCGGCTACGAGGGCGCCAAGTCCGAGATCAGCGAGGTCGTGGACTTCCTGCGCACACCGGACCGGTACGCGCGGGCCGGGGCGGTCGTGCCCCGTGGCGTGCTCATGATCGGCCCGCCCGGCACCGGCAAGACGCTGCTCGCCCGTGCCGTCGCCGGCGAGGCGCAGGTCCCGTTCTTCTCGGTGACCGGCTCGGGCTTCGTTGAGCTGTTCGTCGGCGTGGGCGCCGCCCGTGTCCGTGACCTGTTCTCCGAGGCGCGCAAGCGCGCCCCGGCGATCATCTTCATCGACGAGGTCGACGCGATCGGCCAGCGCCGGGCGGGCCAGGGCGCGGTAGTCGCCAACGACGAGCGGGAGCAGACGCTGAATCAGCTGCTCGCCGAGATGGACGGCTTCGACCCCGCGGTGGGCATCGTGGTGCTCGCCGCGACCAACCGGCCGGAGGTGCTCGACCCGGCGCTGCTGCGCCCGGGCCGGTTCGACCGGCAGGTGACGATCCCGCTGCCCAACGTCAACGAGCGGGCCGCGATCCTCGCCGTGCACTGCAGAGGCAAGCGGCTGGCCACGGACGTTGACCTCGGCGCGGTGGCGCGGGGCACGCCCGGCTTCTCCGGCGCGGACCTGGCCAACCTCGCGAACGAGGCGGCCATCAACGCGGTGCGCGACAACAGGGACGTGCTGACGGCCGCCGACTTCGACGCCGCGCGGGACCGGATCATCCTGGGCCGCAGGGAGGGATCCAACGTCCTGCTGCCGGAGGAGAAGCACACGGTGGCCGTGCACGAGGCCGGGCACGCCTTGGTGGCCGCGCTATCCGAGCATGCCGATCCGGTGGCGAAGGTGACGATCTTGCCCGCCGGGCAGACGCTCGGCGTCACCGAGCAGCTTCCGCTGGCGGAACGGCACATGTATGGCGAGGACTACCTGCTCGACTCGCTCGCCGTCCGGCTCGGCGGACGGGCAGCGGAGATTGTCGTTCTCGGTCAGGGATCCACCGG
>JASHXJ010000339.1 GCA_030043595.1 Trebonia sp. | reverse complement strand
ATATAGCCGAGACCAAGAACGATGCAATATGCGGCACACCGCTGGCATGCCGGGTACACGCGCTTTCCGGTGCTGGCATGCAATCATTTGGCGGCAACCTAACAAGCAGCCGCCAACTCGGTTTGATCAGCGGTTTCTCGGCACACGTGCTAATGATGGCCGGAAGGCAAGTCATAGCGCCCAGCCCTAGCGATCCTTGGTCGCCAGCTTCTGGACGTTTAGGGCGTGTCTTACCGGCTGTGTAAGTGACGTGGCCTGACGATGGGCCGCAGGAATTGCGGCTCGCGGAAGGACACGCAATGACCGACACTGCGAAGGTGCCGCGCAAACGCGACGGTGCGCCGGGCCGCCGGCCGCTAGTCGATGAGGAGCTCGCCGATCAGCTGCTGGGCAAGGCCCAGGCCGAGGGCGTGGAGCTGCTCGGCCCGGACGGGCTGCTGTCCTAGGTGACCAGGGCCGTGCTGGAGCGGGCGCAGGCTGAGGAAATGACCGGCCACCTGGGCCACGAATCGACGACCCTCACTGGGCGCAGGCGTAGGCGCGGATCATGCTGTTGCCGGCCGGACAGTCCCTGCGGCTGGCTGATCTGCAGTCTTCATTGCGGCGGGCAGGACCGGGCGCTGTTCACCCCGTTGCCTGCGGTCTTCAGACGGACCAGGTACCCTCCCGGCAGCGCCATCGTGGGCAGCGTTCCCGGCGCGGCTACGACGCTAGCGGGCACTGGCAGCGCGTCGAGTTGTGCTCGCTGCTCGCCGGCTGTTGCGGGCCAGTCGTACCGATCCCGGTACACCCGGCCGGCCAGGTCGTGGGCGAGGCTGACGGTCTGGCTGGCCTGGGTCAGCCATATCAGGAGCATGACGGCCTCCTGCACCTGGCTGGCATTGGTGTGCACGCCGCCGAAACGCACCTGGCCGCTGTCCGGCCCGGCCGCGTCCGCGGCAGCGAACACCAGCCCGGTCAGCCAGGGCAGTCGCATCTGGCCGACACGAAAGGCCACCTCGCCGGGCTCGAGCGGCCGGGTTTGGTCACGCCCATCGATGACGATGCCAGTAGGGGGAAGGGCGCCGGCGGCGTCCACGACGGCCACCACGCGGGCGTCGGTGAGATAAACGTAGCCCGCCACGTTCCGGTACGCGGAGCGGGTAACGACAGGTCCGTGGCACCAGCCGATGCCGCTGATTGGCCAGCGCGCCACGTTCGTGTCACCGGGCTGCCACCATGGTTCTCCCATCGGGTTGACCATGGGGAACAGACGCTGGTCAGGCCCGGCCTTCTGAGCGCGGCCGACTGTCACCCTGAGCGGAACGTAGGGGGCGAATCTCACCGGCGACATCGCGGGGCTGCGCTCCTTTCCCTTCCCCGGAGCCCATCACATGGAGTCCACTGTGCCACAAACGTCTGCTCCGCTGCCGGGTGATCGGTGGCTGCTGTCCCGGATGTCACGAACGTGACCTGGCTCGCGCCGACCGAGACCAGTTGGGCTCGCCAAGGCGGTAGTCATCCGGTGGCTGGCGGGTCACCCGGCGGATGCGAGGCCGGCGGGCTGGGCTTGGGGCCGTTGCTGCCGGTGCCGAGGAAGCCGGCAACGGAAGGTCACGAAGCCGCCGGAATTCTCGACGCGCGCGGCGGGCCAGAGAGCCGCGATTATGGCGAGCATCCTGCGATTGCCGGGCAGCACATCCATGGTCAGCGAGGTCACTCCCCGTGCCTGGGCGCTGGCGATCAGCGCGCGTATTAGCGCCGAGCCCACTCCCGCGCCCTGCCAGGCGTCGGCTACCACCACGCCGACGTCGGCCGTCCGGGCGCCCCGCGGGCCGACCTGGTCCGCCGCCATGGCGTGCCCGATGATCGCGCCGCCGCGGACCGCGACCACGGCGTCGGTGCGGCCGTCGCCGCCGCACATCCTGCGGACCAGCGCCGGCCCCGGCGTGACCGCGGCGAAGAATCTCAGGTACCGGGTCTGCGGGGACAGTCCGGCGAAGAAGTCGCTGAGCGCGCCCGTGTCGGCCGCGGACGCCGGCCGGATCGCGGCGGTGACGGCGGCGTCGGCCTCTACCTGGGTTCGGATCTTGAACTCAGCATGTCCCCGAATTGCTGAGTCTGTCAAGCAGACCTAGCATGCGGGTATGGAACATTCCTGGCTGCGGGACTACGACCCGGCCAACTGCGCGATCGGCGCGGCCGTGGAGATCCTCGGGGAGCGGGCGACCTTCCTGGTGCTGCGCGAGGCCTTCAACGGCGTGCGCCGTTTCGACGACATGCAGCGCCGCACCGCAATACCCCGGCAAGTGCTCAGCAACCGCCTGGCCCGCCTGGTAAGCGAAGGCCTGCTCCGCAAGGTCCCCTACCAGGAAACCGGCCAGCGCAGCCGCGGTGAGTACCGGCTCACCAGCAAGGGCCTTGACCTGTACCCGGTGCTGGTGGCCCTGATGCAGTGGGGCGACCGGTACGAGGCCGGCCCGGACGGCCCGCCGGTCCTGCTCCGGCACCGCGACTGCGGGGAACCTGTGCAGCTTCAGCTGTCCTGCCGCGCCGGGCATGTCCTGACATCAGCCCGGGATGTCACCCCGGTGCCGGGTCCCGGTGCCCGCAAGATCGCCTGAAGCCCCGCGCGCAGGCTGCCTGCCGACTGAGGAGTCGGGCAGCCGGACAACCGCCTCGCGGCACCTGAGCAGGCTGCGGACAGGCAGCCAGCGCTTGCCGGGGTCCGGCGGGTGTGCCTCTATTGGAGGCACACCCGCCCGGACTCAGGAGGAGGCCCGATGCGAGGCACGCGTGCATTCGTCACTGCTGGTATCGCCGGACTGGCGGTGGCCGTCACGACCGCCGGCGCCTGGGCCGGCGCGGTGCCGACGCCGGCCCAGGGCCCGCACTGGTACATCGTCAAGTCGGTGAAGACCGACGCCAGCGGCGGTTTCACCGCCATCGTCGCGACCGGCGCGACGACCGGCTGGGCTTTCGACGGGCAGGGGACGACCACACTGGCGACGGCATGGGAGCGTAATGGCGACACCTGGACGAAGGTGGCGTTCCCGAGCGAGAAGAGCGAGGTTGTGGTCACGGCCGGCGCGTCGTCGCCCTCGGACGTCTGGGCATTCACCCAGGTCCTCAGCACCGGCGGCTCACGGGTGCTGCACTGGAACGGGCACGCGTGGTCGGTGGTGAAGACGTTCACCCGCCCGATCGCCGACGCCTCGGTCGCCGCCGCCAACGACGTGTGGGTGTTCGGCGAAGCGCCGACCCCGACTGCTCCCGCGCTTGGCGGCTGGTATTACAACGGCCACGTCTGGAAGCGGGACGGCGGGAACGTTCAGGGCGGCAGCGCCCTGGCCCCGAACTACGTGTGGGGGTACAGCCGCGGGACCCTGGAGCACTGGCTCGGCCTCCACTGGTGGGCCACGCAGGTGACGCTGCCGCCGAAGAACGGCCACAACGACCCGCTGATCACCGGCACCCTCGCGCTGTCCAGGACAGACGACTTCTTCTTCGC
>JASHXJ010000338.1 GCA_030043595.1 Trebonia sp. | reverse complement strand
AAAAGCTTCACAAGCACTGAGTGGCGAGTGGCGGACCGCTCACTGACGAGCCGCTACGCCGAGAAGGAGTGGACATCATGGACTGGCGCCACGTTGCCGCCTGTCGTGAGGTAGATCCTGAGCTGTTCTTCCCGATCGGAAACAGCGGTCCTGCGCTCCTCCAGATTGAAGAAGCCAAGCAGGTTTGCAGGCGTTGCACGGTGATTGAGGACTGCCTCCGGTGGGCCATCGACACCGGCCAGGACGCCGGTGTCTGGGGTGGCATGAGCGAAGACGAGCGGCGGGCGCTCAAGCGCCGCACTTTGCGGCTGCGGGCACGGGCCCACGTCTGACCAGCGGACCCGGACCCGGGCCCGGTCCGCTGCTCCGTCGCTCTGCCCTCTCCCGTGGACCACACCATCATCAGCCGACAGGTAACGCTCAGCCCTGGCGAGGCTGCGGTTCGTAGCGAACGGGCAGATCGACGACCGCCAGGGTGCCGCCCCCCCGCCTGGGGGTGATGCTGAGCCGACCGCCAAGCTCGGCGACCACGAGCGTCCTGACGATCTGCAGTCCGAGGCTCGTGGTGTTCTCAACGTCGAAATCGGCTGGCAGGCCGGCCCCGCTATCGCTCACCGTGATCGTCAGCTGCTCAGGGGCCCGCGCGGCCAGCACCTCGATGAATCCCCCCTCGGCGCCCGCGCCGCGCCAGGCGGGCCCGCCGAACCCGTGCTGCAGCGCGTTCTGCAGCAGTTCGGTGAGCACCATAGCCACTGGGGTGGCCACGGACGCCGGCAGCATCCCGAACTGGCCGGTGATCTTCGGCGTCACCCGTACCTCCGGCGATGACACCTCGCCGGCCATCATGGCGACCCGGTCCGCGATGTCGTCGAAGTCCACGATCTCCTCGGGAGCATGCGACAAGGTCTCGTGGACGATCGCGATCGACCCGACGCGCCGCACCGCCTCCTCGAGCGCCGCCCGCGCCTCGGGCGCGTGCAGCCGCCTGGCCTGCAGCCGCAGCAGCGCCGCGACCGTCTGCAGGTTGTTCTTCACCCGGTGATGGATCTCCCGGATCGTCGCCTCCTTTGTCAGCAGCTCGCGCTCCCTGCGGCGGAGCTCCGTGACGTCCCTGACTAGGATCAGCGCACCGGTCCGCTGGCCGGCCACGACCAGCGGGATGGACCGTAGCTGCACGACCGCGCCGTTCCCGTCGATCTCCGTCTCGCGCGGGACCCGGCCGCGGGACACGAGCATGAGCGACTCATCGACCGGCTCCCCCGGCGTGCTCAGCTGCTCGGTCGCCGCCCCGAGCTCGGCGCCCATCAGGTCGGCGGCCAGCCCGAGCCTACGGTAGGCGGACTGCGCGTTAGGGCTCGCGTAGGTGACCCGGCCCGCGCTGTCCAGGCGCAGCAGCCCGTCCCCCACCCGGGGCGAGCGGACCAGGGTGGGGTCCTGCCCGGGGTAGGGGAACGTGCCCTCCGACACCATCCGCGCCAGGTCGTCGGCACCCTGCAGGTAGGTGAGCTCCAGCCGGCTCGGCGTGCGCGCGGAGTTCAGGTTCGTCGACCGCTCGATCACCGCGATGACCCCGCCGTCCCTGGTCACGGGGATCGCTTCGGCGCGCACCGGCACGCCGCTCGTCCAGTCCGGGTCGCTCTCCCGCCAGATCCGCCGCTCGCCGCGCGCCGTGTCGAGCAGCGGCCGCCGTCCCGGGCCTACCTGGGACCCGACGACGTCGTCCGGGAACGAGGTCGGGCCCGTCGTCGGCCGCATCTGCGCGACCGCTACCCAGCCGGAGTCGCGCGCCCCCTCGGGCACGCGCATCGGCACCCACAGGATCAGGTCCGCGAACGACAGGTCGGCGAGCAGCTGCCAGTCGGACACCAGGGAGTGCAGCCACTCCAGGTCGGCGCCGGACAGGCTTGTGTAATTCCTCGCGAGGTCGGTGAGCGTCGGCACCTTCCCATAATGACACGCACCGGACGGGCGCGATTTCCCCGTCAGAGCTTGACCTGGCATTATGCGCGCATGCACGGCCACGTATCTCAGGCGTCCGATCCGCTCGCCCGGCTGCGCGCCGCCGCGGCCGCCCGCGAGGCTGCCGGGCTGCGGCGGCGTCTTGTCCCGCGCGCGCCCGGCGACAGCGCGCTCGACCTCGCGTCCAACGACTACCTCGGCCTGTCCGGCGACCCGAGGCTGTCAGCGGCAGCCGCCGAGGCCGCCCGCACCTGGGGGACCGGGGCCACCGGCTCGCGGCTGGTGACAGGGACGACCGCGCTGCACGCCGAGCTGGAAGGGGAACTCGCCGCGTTCACCCGCGCCAGCGCCGCCCTGGTGTTCTCCTCCGGCTACCTGGCCAACCTGACCGTCGTGACCGCGCTCGCCGCGGCACTGGGCGACAGCGTCCTCATCGTGTCCGACCAGGGCAACCACGCCTCGCTCATCGACGCCTGCCGCCTGGCGCGGGGCCGGGGGGTGCGCCTGCAGGTGACCCCGCACGGGGACGCGGCGGCGGTCGCAGCCGCACTCGCGGGCCGCGCCGAAGAGGCTGCCCTCGTCGTCACGGACGCCGTGTTCTCCGTGTCCGGGGATCTCGCGCCGCTCGCCGCGCTGCACGCGGCCGCGCGCCGCCACCAGGCCCTGCTGGTGATCGATGAGGCGCACTCCTTCGGCGTTCTCGGGGACGGCGGGCGCGGCGCGGCTGACGGCGCGGGGATCGCGGCCGAGCCGGATGTCGTGCGTACCATCACGCTGTCGAAGTCGCTGGCCGGCCAGGGTGGCGCGGTGCTCGCCGCGGAAGAGGTCACGCAGACCCTGCTGGACACGGGCCGGGGCTTCATCTTCGACACCGGCCTCGCGCCGCCGTCGGCCGCCGCCGCGCTCGCCGCGCTCCGCGCGCTGCGCGCCGATCCCGGCCTGCCCGGCC
>JASHXJ010000337.1 GCA_030043595.1 Trebonia sp. | reverse complement strand
TCAGGATTGAGCCAGCAGAGCCGGTTAGCCATTGTGAGCGATCTCCGTGACGCATGAGCCCATTCTCGCAGCCCGGGTTTCGCCGGCTGCCGCTCGAAAAGCCGCGCAACGTCCGGATGGCGTGCGGCGTCCAATCCTGCAGAGACAGATTGCACGCAGACAGGCTGGCAGGGAGTCGAAGTGACACGAGCTGAACGAGGGCGCTGGCTGGCCGCCGCCGGTGCCGCGCTCGCGGTGGCGGCCTGTACGCACGCCACCTCGACGGCAACCGCGCGCCCGGTGCCGTCGGCGCAGGCAGCCGCCTGCGCAGCCGCGCAGTGGGCGTTCGGGACAATCAGGCCGGTCGGCGGCGGCGGGACGATCTTCCTCCCGGTCCCGGTGCGGTACGTGTCTGGTCCGCGGTGCGATCTCGCGATCACCCTGACCGCGCGGCTGACCGGGACGACGGCGAGTCCTGCCCTGCAGGCCACGCGAACGATCCGGGCGGTCATCGGCCCGGCGCGCGCGGAGCGGCAGACTCCGCTGTACGCGTTCGGCTGGACGAACTGGTGTGCCACGAGCCGCGAGCCGGTCCACGTGGTCGTGACAGCAGGAGGGCACACCGCGGCGAGCCTGGTCCTTCAGCGGCCCGAGTGCATCCAGACCAGCAGGCCGGCGGATCTCGTCTGGATTGGAACCATGTGAGGCCGCGCGCTGCCGCCCGCACCGCGGGGGCGCCCGGCCGTTCCGCTCGGCGAGGGCTCCGGGTCAGCCCGTGAGCGCGGCGAGCGCGTCGCGTGCCTCGTCCGCGATGGGCGGCGGGACGTCGCCGAGTTCCGCGACGTGCCGCAGCGCCTTGGCGTACGCGACACGGTAGGCCTCGTCCGCGGGTACCGGGATGTCCGGGATCACGCCGGTGCCCTGCCAGTTCGTGCCGGTGACCGGGTTGATCGAGCGCGCGAACGGGATGGCGATGTGCACCGCGGCGCTGATCGGGAATGGCTTCGCGGGGTGGGCGCCGCCGCCGGTCGTCTCGCCGATGACCTCCGCGCGCCCCAGCGCCTGCAGCGTGTAACAGAAGTCCTCGCCGCCGGAGAACGTCCGGCTGCTGGTCAGCATGTACACCGGGCGGTCCAGGTAGCGGCTGCCCGGCAGGTACGGCAGCGACCAGAACTGCCTGGTCTCTCCGGTGTCGGCGTGGAAGATGTCGTTGAGGCGGACGGGTTCCTCCGGGAGCAGGTAGCTGCACCAGAACGTCACCCCGTGCGGAGAGCCGCCGCCGTTGCGCCGCAGGTCGATGATCAGCGCGTAAGTACCGGAGACCAGCTCCATCGCGGCGGCGATCGCCGGTCCGGCATTCTCTGGCATCGGCACCCGGCGCAGGTCGAGGTAGCCGATGTTGCCGTCCAGGCGCTCGACGCGGTGGATGCCGAAGCTGTCCAGCCGGCCGATCTTGCGCATCTCCTGCCGTCTGGCCTCGCGATCGTCGGCTGGCCCGGCGCCCTCGACGCCGTCGCGCCCGGCCCTGTCGCCGCCTTCCGGGCCGACCGCGCGGAGCCTGGGACCGCGGCGGCCCGGGCCGGGACCTCCGCCGAGCCGCACCCCTAGGTGCTTGTCACCGCTGGCCTCCTGCAGGTGGCTGGTGAGCAGCCGGGTGAGCGTAATCTCGTCCACGTTGTCGTATTCGCCTGCCGCCAGCCGCGTCTCGACGGCGGTGGCGACTTGGTCGGCCAGCTCTGGGAACACGTAGTTCTCGCGCAGCAGCGCCATCGCCTTGACGACGATGTCCCGGCCGGGCAGTTGCTCGCTGGCCAGCGAGCCGTCATCCGGCATGCTGATCACGGGAGCACCGGGCGCGTCGGTGGTGAACTCAAGCAGCCTGGCCGACGGCAGCCGCCGTGACAGTTCCTCGCGCAGCTCCGCCATGCGCTCCCGGTGCACGCCGGCCCACACAGCAAGGTCTTCCGTCGCGGGAGCGAACACCCGGACCGTCAGCTGGCCCGGACCGTCGCCGCGCCGCAGCAGCTCGGCCCGCACCACCGCGCCGTCTGGGAAAAGTTGCTTGACTCGATGGTCGAGAACCCGTGCCACTTGTTCCACGCTCGGTGAACGGCGCCGCCGCCCAGAAGGTTCCGCGGGCCGACGGCGGCGCGTCATGTGACTGGCCAGTAGCATTCGTTGCGTGGCAGACAGCTTCTACGTTCCGCTGGGGGATGGCCGCTGGCGGGCAACGGCGCACACCACGGGTCCGTGGGATGCCGGCGCTCAGCATGGCGGGCCGCCCAGCGCGCTGCTCGGCCGGGCCATGGAGCGCTGCCAGCCGCGGGAGGAGATGATCGTCGCGCGTTTCACCTGCGAGATCCTTGGCGCGATCCCGGTCGGCGAGATCAGCGTCGAGGCCCGGCTGGCGCGTCCGGGCCGCAGCGTGGAGTTCCTTGAGGCAACCGCCAGCGCGGGCGGGCGCGAGGTCGCACGGGCCAGCACCTGGCGGGTCCGCAGGACCGCCGGCGTCCCGGTGGCGGCCCGGATCCCCGCATCGGCCGAACCGCCGGGCGAGCCGTCTGTGCTGCCGCGGGGCGGCTGGGTAGACGGGTACCTGTCAGCCATCGAGTGGCGCGCGGTGCAGGGGAGCTTCACCGCTCCAGGGCCCGCCACCCTCTGGGGGAGGATGCGCTACCCGCTCGTGCCAGACGAGGAGCCCAGCCCGCTGGAGCGGGTGCTGGCCATCGCCGACAGCGGCAACGGCGCGTCCTGGGAGCTGGACATCACCCGCTGGCATTTCATCAACCCCGAGCTCACCGTCCACCTGCACCGGGAGGCCG
>JASHXJ010000336.1 GCA_030043595.1 Trebonia sp. | reverse complement strand
GCCAGTGCGACCTGGCACCACTGTGCCGACGTCATCACCGCGTCAAGCAGGCCCCCGGCTGGACGCTCGAGCAACCCGAACCCGGCACCATGCGCTGGACCACACCATCGGGCCGCACCCACACCACCCGGCCAACCATCTACGACGTATGACGAGGCCGACGCTCGGCTAGGCGATCACCGTAGAGCCTGCGCGTCGAGCAGTGCCTCGATCGCGGCCTGGATTGCGGCTGGATCAAGCGCGGTGCCCATGACGGCCTGCACGATCGCTCCGTCGAAGAAGGCCAGCAGCTGCCGGGCCAGGCGCTGCGGATCAGCGGCGGAGCCGCGTGCGGCCTGCCGCTCGAAGTAAGCCAGCAGCCGGAGCTTGTACTCGCGGGCGACGCGCCTGGCCGGATGACCCGGATCGGACAGCTCAGTGATGGTGTTGATGAAGGGGCAGCCGCGATACCCCTCCGCTGCCGTCCATTCGCTCAGCCTGCCGAATACCGCCAGGATCTGCTCGCGGGGCGGCGCGTCGTCGTCCCCTTCCGGCAGGTATATGCCGAGGATGCCGGCGCCCTTCTCGTCCAGGCTCTGCGCGACGAGCTGGTCCTTGCTGCCGAACTCCATGTAGAGCGTGCGCTTGGAGACCCCGGCCGCCTTGCTCACCAGGTCGACTCCGACGGCTCCGATGCCCTGCTGGTAGAAGAGGCCGGCGGCAGCGTCGATCAGCCGTTGCCTTGGTGTCGGAGTGGTCGCCTGGGACATGGCGCACAGTTTACGTCCCGAAGGTAGCGCTAGGAAACAGATCGGTGTACTGTGAGCGGAGGCAAGCGGTAAACCGATCTGTTTCCACTCGGGGAGCAAGAGATGACACGCCAACTGAACGTGCTCGTGACCGGCGCGAGTTCAGGCATCGGCCGGGCGACGGCAGCCGAATTCGCCCGGCGGGGACACCAGGTCTTCGCGGCGGCGCGGCGCGAAGAGGCTCTGGCCAGCCTGGCCGCCACCGCGCCTAACATCCGTGCCGTCGCCCTCGATGTGACAGACGGTGACTCGGTGGGCCGGGCCTGGAGCAAGATCGACGCCAGTACGGGGGGCACCGGCGTCGACGTGCTGGTGAACAACGCCGGGTTCGCCTTGGCCGGCCCGATCGAGCTTCTCGCCGACGCAGACGTGCGACGCCAGTTCGACACCAACGTCTTCGGCCTGCTCACGATGACCCGCACCGTGCTCCCGGCGATGCGCGCCCGCGGGTCGGGCCGCGTCATCAACATCAGCTCGCTGGTCGGCCGGACCACTTTCCCCGGCATGGGCGTCTACGGAGCCACCAAGTACGCCGTCGAGGCGGTGTCCGACGCCCTCCGCCAGGAGGTCGCCGGGTTCGGCATCAAGGTCGTCATCATCGAACCGGGGTTCGTCGCTACCGGCCTCGGCGAGGCGGCCGACGGGAAAACGGCGCAGAGCCGGGAAACAACAGACGCGTACGCCGAGATGACGGCGGCCGGGGGAAGGTACGTGGCCGCTCAGCTGGCCAAGGGGATCGCACCGGAAACGGTCGCCGCCACCATCGTCAGCGCCGCCGAGCACCCCAGGCCGCGGGACCGCTACGTCGTGCCGGGCAGTGCCAGGCCGCGGATCGCGCTGCTCACCACGCTTCCCGCCGGCGTCGTCGACAAGGTGAAGCAGCGCGCGATAGCCGGCGCCTGACACCGGCGCGGACGACTGGCTCACGTCACGAGCTAGTGAGGCCGGGGGAGGCGCCACCCCTCGTTCCGGATAATGATCTTGATCTCCTACGACTCGGCCAGGTGCATCCTGATGATCGAGTCGAAGTCCCGATCGGGGGTCAGGCCAAGCCGGCCAGCCCGGTCCGCGCGGACTCGGGCCGGCCAGCCGCGCATCATCGCGGTGATCGCCGGGTCTGGTACCCAGTCGATCAGCGCGCTGACCTCCGGTCCGGCCACTCGCTCCAGGGCCCCGGCCATCTCGGCGACCGACACGGTGAGGGCGGGCATGGTGACGGCTGTGCGGTCGCCCCATGTGTGCTCGGGGGCGGACACGGCGTGCAGGAGCGCTGCGACAGCCTTGGCCGGCGAGGCGACAGCCACCTCAGTGTCCGGCGGGACCGGGCAGGTGGCGCGCTGGCCGGCCAGCGGCTCCCTGACGATGCCGGACACGAAGCCCGACGCTGCGCCATTCGGGCGGCCGGGGCGCACCGTCACGGTCATCAGCCGCATCGCGCGGCCGCGCAGGAAGCCCTTGCGGGTGTAATCGGCGAGCAGGTGCTCACCGATCGCCTTCTGCGTGCCGTAACTGCTCTGCGGATTAGGCGCGGTGCGGTCCGAGATGACCGGGGGCAACGGGTGCTCAGCCGATCCGCCGAACACCGCGACCGAACTCGCGAACACCACCACCGGCCTGGTGCCGAGCGCGCGGCAGGCCGCGAGCAGCGCTTCCGTGCCGTGCAGGTTGGCGCGGATGCCCAGGTCGAAGTCGGCCTCACATTCGGCGCTGACCGCCGCTGCCAGGTGGAAGATCGCGTCAGCCCCGGCGAGCACGCCCGGCCCGGGGGCCAGCAGCGCGGCCAGGTCGCCGCGAACCGTCCGGACCCGCGGGTCGGCCGAGAGGTCGGCGGCGACGGGCACCTGGTCGATGAGCGTCAGCCGCGACAGCGGCCGCGGGTCCCCGCCCGCCACCGCCAGCGTGCCGGACGCCAGCAGGTCCCGGGCCAGCCGGGTGCCGACGAACCCGGCACCGCCGGTCACCACAATGTGCACCATGGCGCCTCCCCCGTGAGCGTAGGCATAGGGTTAGGGGATTGCATAGGCGCGGAAGGGAGCGGTGAGGATGAGCACCGGCAAGCCAGAGGTCGACTTTCCGGAGGGCGAACCGCCGACGGCACTGCAGGTCACCGACATCTGGGAAGGCGACGGCAAGACGGCGAGCCCGGGCGACACGGTCCGGGTGCACTACGTCGGAGTCGCGTACTCGACCGGCGAGGAATTCGACGCCAGCTGGGACCGCGGCGAGCCGCTGGAGTTCCGGCTCGGTGCCGGGCAGGTCATCGCGGGCTGGGACCAGGGCGTGCAGGGCATGAAGGTAGGCGGCCGTCGCCAGCTGGTGATCCCGCCCGCCCTTGGCTACGCCGACCGGGGCGCCGGGAACGTGATCGCGCCAGGCGAGACGCTCATCTTCGTCTGCGACCTGGTGTCCGCCTGACTCTCCCGCGGCCCAGGCCGTGCGTTTCATGCCTGCGCTCACGGCCCGTCCGGCGGGCATGTACGACCACTACGTGAACGGATCTATTCGCGGCTCCGGGCCTGAGACCGGGTCCGGGTCAGCGCGCGGCCCGGACGGTGGCACTGAGCCGGGTCAGGCCATAGAGGGCGTCAACGTAGGGGGTCGGCACGCCGACGATCGCGCCGATCTCGCGGACCGCGCCCGCAAGCGCGTCCAGCTCAAGCGTCCGCCCGGCCTCGGCGTCCTGCAGCATCGAGGTGCGGAACGCGCCGAGCTTGCGCGTGACGGCGTTGCGGTCGGTGGGGGTTTCCGAGATCGGGCAGCCGATCCGCGCGCCGATCTCTCCCGCCTCGCGCATGGCCGACTCACAGAAGCCGCGCACCAGGTCGTCGTCGAGTATCTGGTCGGCGGTCGCCCCGGTCAGCGCGGATACCGGATTGACGGTCAGGTTGCCCCAGAGCTTGTACCAGACGTCCTCGCGGATGTTGGACGAGACCGTGACGGCCAGGCCCGCTTCCCGCAGCACGGCGGTCAGGCTGCGCAGCCTCGGCGAATCGGTGCGATCCGGCTCACCGATGATGATGCCGTTCCCGCTGTAGCGCCTGATCACGCCAGGCTCGGGGGAGCTGGCGCTCATGTGCACGGTGCCGCCGATCACCCGGCTGACGGGAATCGCCTTGGCTATCGTGCCGCCGGGGTCCACGCTGTCCAGGTGGCGTCCCTCGCAGGGACCGCCGAACCCGTCGAAAAACCACCACGGCACGCCGTTCAGCGTCGAGAGCACCATCGTGTCGGGGCCGAGCAGAGGACCGATGCCCCGTGCGGCGGACGCCGCCGACTGTGCCTTGACCGCCAGAATCACAGCGTCCTGCGCGCCGAGCTCGGCCGTGTCGTCGGACGCGGCCACCGTGGCAGTCACTGTGCCGTCCGCCGATTCCACGCGCAGGCCGCGCTCGCGGATCGCCCTGAGCGTGGCGCCACGAGCGAGCACGGAGGTGTCTGTTCCGGCGTTCGCCAGGCCGGACGCGATGAACCCGCCGATGGCGCCGGCGCCGACCACACAGATGCGCATGCGCGCTACCTTAACCGTCTTAAACCGTCTTAACCGTTGTCCGGTCGCGCCCAGATGCCGCGGTCGTGCATCAGCGTCACCTGCTTGTCGATCACCTCGCGGCGGTACTCGCCGTGAGTGTACGGAGCGCGGTCAAGGTACAGGTTCTTCGGATAGACGGGCTGGGAGTAGATCAGCTGGTACTGCTCCGTGGTGAGGTCCTTGAGCCAGTTGTCCCACTGCGCGCTGGCACGGAACCGCCGCAGCGCCTCGATGTCGATAGTGCCTGCTACCCAGGACGATCCGGCGCTGTAGTCGTGCCGGCCGACGATCTGGCCGCGGTAGTCGACCACCATCGATCCCCCGCCGAACGTGTCGATGGGCACGTCGGAATCCGCGTGCAGGTAGTAGGTGCCGACGTTGCACGCGATCACGTACATGTTGTTGTCGAGGGCACGCGCGCGGTTCTGGATCTCGAACAGGCCGTTGCCGACGGCCGGGTGCGGGTACGGCCCGCGGTAGACAACCTCCGCGCCGTTCATGGCGAGGCCGCGCGCGTTCTCCGGGTACGAGCCCTCGTTCGCCATCAGGAAGCCGAGCCGTCCGATCTCCGTGTCGGCCACCGGGTAGAACGCGTCCAGGTTGTGGCCGTACAGCTCGATCCACTTGTCCCACACGTTGTGCGGCGTCATCGAGTGCTCGACCGGCTGCAATGGCACGACCTTGTGATGCTTGAGGATGAGCTCGCCGTCCGGGCTGAGGATGAAGCCGACGTTGAAGAAACGCCCCGGGAACTCCGGGTGCCTGGCCTTCGCCTGGGCCATGACGAAGGCCTTCCACTGCCGGGCCAGCGCGCCGAGGTAGTCCGTCTCCGGTCCCGGCACGTCGATGGCGCACTCGCGGGCGAACTCTACGTGGTCGAGGTCAAGGACCTCGTCGTTGAACCCCTGCAAGGTTCCCTCGGGTATGGCGATCAGGCGCACGGGCAGGTCCATGCTGGACAGCCACGACGCGGCCTTGATCAGGTGCGATACGTGCTCGAGGTTGACGCCGATCTCGTCCCGGTTGCGGACGCCGCGCATGGTGGGTACCAGGCCGATGGCCTGATAGGGCTCGATCATTGGCTCCATCCCTTCGGCCTGCGGGAACCCGGCCGACGCTACTTCCCCTGTCCGCACGACGTCTATACCTCGGCTTCGATTGGCAGGGATTGGCTGGTTTACGCCCACCGGCCGGTGGGGACATCTGAGAGTCCCGTCGATTTGACGAGGGTGCCTGGTGCCCCTAGAGTTCTGCTTGCCCTGTGGGGGACGGACCGCCGGCTGGCGGAACGGGACCCAGGGAGCCCACCAGGAAGTCTCAAGAGTCGGTAAAGTTCTGCGGAACTCGGTTGACAACAGTGACTACCCTGAGTAAGCTCGAAGGGTTGCCCCCGCGGGAGGCGAGCGTCTCCCGGTGGTGTGTGTCCGTTTCTTGAGAACTCAACAGCGTGCTTATAGCCAGTGCATATATGTGAGTGTATGTGCCCCGTCATTCATGCCTTTCCCGTTGCGGGGGGGTGTGGTGGTGGTTTGCCATGGATTTTTCCTGTGGCGGGTGCCTGGTTTCCGGGCTGTGGTCTTCGTGTGTGCGGGGGGTGCGGTCTGGTGCTG
>JASHXJ010000335.1 GCA_030043595.1 Trebonia sp. | reverse complement strand
CTTCGGGGTGCGAGCCGAAACCGGGAAGAAAGCGCTGAACGTATTTCATACGTCTTTCACACGCCGCGCGCCCTATGGGGTCAGCCGCATGGTGATCTTGACCTGGCCGTCGCCGTGCCTGGCCACTTCCTTCATGCCGAGCCGCTGGTAAAGGGCCTGGGCGCGGTGGTTGACGGCGAGTACGTCGAGGACCAGGTCCTGGCCTTGGTGCCTGGCCTCGGCGGCGAGTGCGCGGATGAGTCCCGTGCCGATGCCGTGGCCCTGGTAGCCGGGCTGGATCTCGATGCGGGCCAGGTAGATCTCGCCGGGGCGGTGTTCGACGTGGAGCATGCCGGCGTCTGCCCCATCCGCGGTGATGATCTGCCAGCGGCCCGGGTTGAAGGCTCGGGCGTGGAAGCCGCGCTGGACCTGCTCGTCCCAGCCCCAGATCGCGGTGACGTAGTCACCCATGGCTGCCTTGTGCAGCTGATAGCAGAACTCGCTGTCGGCGGGGGTGGCGGGCCGCAGCGCGACGGCAGTCATGCCGGGCCCTTTCCGGCTGGCCCGCAGTTTTCACGCATTGCCTGTCGCTTTCACGCTGTGCTCCCCAGCTTACGGAAGGTCGCGGCCGCAAAGAGAGGCTTTCGTACCCCATTGCGTGCCTCTAGCATCAGCGGTGATCCAGTCGTCTGCCTCTTCACCTAAAGAGAGATGGTCACGCATGGTTCGCAACGTTCGCATGCGCCAATCGGCGCTGGCTATCAGCACCGCTGGCCTGTTGTGCCTCTTCACCGCGCTGAGCGGCGCGGCGTCAGCCGCGACCGCCGCGGGTGGCGTCAAGGGCGATCCCCAGCCGGAACTCAAGCCATTCGTCATTGGCGGGTCGAACTACTCGGGCGGCAGCGTCGCGATGGAGCCAGACGGCGCCCTGGTAGTCGCGCGCGGTACCGCGGCCGGTGACGGCACGATCATCGTGTGCGTCCTCGCCCGGGGTGCCAGCAAGTGCTCGAGCTCGGCCACCCTGAAGCCGCTCAGCGGAGACTCCCTGGGCGGCGTGCCCGAGGTATTCGTGCCGTCGGCAAACGACGTCGACGTCCTCATGCAGGCCTGCTGCGACAGCAATACGGCAGGATCGGACCTGCTCTTCTCCTCGACCAACGGCGGCAAGACGTTCGCCCCCGGGGTACGCGTCGGGACACTTGACGTGTCCGCCGCCGCGCTGATCGGTGGCGACATCGTCTTCACCGCATCCGACGACAGCAACGGGGCGGAAGTCGAGAGCATCCCGGCGGCAGGTGCCACCGGCCCGCCCGCCGCGACCGCGGTCGC
This sequence comes from Trebonia sp., assembly GCA_030043595.1. Taxonomy (GTDB): domain Bacteria; phylum Actinomycetota; class Actinomycetes; order Streptosporangiales; family Streptosporangiaceae; genus Trebonia. Next base: position 3,422 of record JASHXJ010000335.1, on the reverse strand, counting down.
CACGACGGCGGAGGCGTTCGACGTCGCCGTGGGCCGCTACAAGGGCGGCGCCCTGATCGCGTCGGACGACCTGGGCACGGACTACACGACCTACGTCGCGTACGCGGCGGCCGGCGCTGACTTCAACACTTCTGCCTCTTACCACCGCGTCGCCAGCTTCCCGCACGAGCAGCTGCTCGCGATGTCCGGCGATGCCCTGCTGACGATCCGGACAACGGGCAGCGAGGCCGTCGTTCTCAGGCTCTTCAACGGCACGGGCTTCGGCCCGGCGCACGTGGTACCAGGCAGCGCGGGCGGCGGTCCGGAATGGTTCACCGTCGACCAGGACCCGAGCGGCCGGGTGCACGTCTTCAGCGACCGGGGGCTTGCGAGCCCGGCGTACAGCCTGGATGAGGTGTCGACCTCGACCGGCGCCACCTGGAGCAGCCCGGTGTACCTGGGGAACGCGATCAACAGCAACGTCTTCGGCGTGGCTCTCGACTCCGCCGGCAGCGGACTGCTCGTCGGCACCGAGGCCGACGAGCCGGCCTGGGGATTCCCCGTGCTGGCCGCGCAGAGCGCGTCCTTCAGCCTGAAATCCGCGACGATCACGAAGGGGAGCAGCACGACCGGCAGCGGCGCCGGCAGCCCAGCGGCGCCAGGCCGGGTAGTCGAGCTGCAGGTGGAGAGGTCCGGGCTGTGGTACACCGTCGCCACCACGCACGAGGGCAGCGGCGGGAAGTTCAGCTTCACGATCAAGGGCACCGCGGCCGGCAGCTACGACTACCGGGCGGTCATCCTTGACCTGGCCGGCTACGTGCTGTACGGGTACTCCCCCGCGCGGGCGCTGAAGGTCACGACCTAGCGCAACTGCCGGTGAATGGCCCGTCCGGCTGCCTGGCAGCCGGACGGGCCGATTGACCCCCGCTGGGGGTGAGGCGCGGCGGCGGGAGCTGCGCGAGTCTAGGCGTGTCAGCATCCGCGATGAGCCTAGGAGCGTCCCATGACGAATAAGGCCGCCTTTTCCCCGAGCGAATGGCAGACAATCCTCGAAGCGCCGCCGACCGCCGGCATGATCGTGGTCACCGCCGAGCACGGCGGGATGTTCCGCGAGACGATCGCGATGTCGAAGGCGTACGTCGAGGCGCGTGGCCAGCACGGCGAGAGCGAGCTGCTCGATGAGGTCGTGGCGGCGAAGCCCAAGGTGGAGCACGGCAGGTATGCCTCCCCCGAAGAGTTCAGGGAGCACGGACTCGAGCAGCTTCGCGACGCGGTCGCCCTCGTCGACGAGAAGGCGACTCCCGAGGAGCGCGATGACTACCGGCACTTCGTGCTCACCCTCGCCGACAAGGTCGCCGCCGCCCACAGGGAGGGCGGGCAGGGCGTGAGCCCGGCTGAGACAGAAGCCATCAAGGACATCAGCACGGCGCTCGGCATGACCGGTACCTGACCGGCCACGGCGCAATGCTGGCCGCGCAATCGTCGCCGGTCACCGGGATCGCATTCGCGGCGGCGGCGCTGGCCGCCAGCGTCGCGCTGGTCGGTGTCATCGCGTGGGTGTCGCGGCGGCTGCTCGGGCTGCCGGTCGGGGCGGTGCGGGCGCTGATCGCCGGCTTGCTCGGCTTCGGGGCGGCCGAGATCGTGGGCAGGTCGCTGCGTGCCGCCCAGCCAGGGCGCCTGGCCGCGTTCTTCACCGTGGCCCTGGGCGTCCCCCTGATCGTCGCGATGGTCTTCATCGTGGTAGCCGAGGCGCTGGTGCCAAGCGGCACGCTGCCACAGCCGGTGGAGTTCATCCAGGGCACCCGGCGCGCCATCGCGCGGTCACGCCGCTACTCGCAGATCAGCCGCATCGCGGTACGCCATGGCCTCGGTCCTTACCTGCGCGGGCGGCATAGGTCGCCGGACGGGGACGAGGCCGGCGGGCGGGCAGCGCTCGCGCGGGAGCTGCGGCGGGCGCTGGAGGAAGCCGGGGTGACCTTCGTCAAGCTGGGCCAGCTGCTGTCGACCCGCCGCGACCTGCTCCCCGGGGAGTTCACCGCCGAGTTCTCGCGACTGCAGGACCGCACCGAGCCCGCGTCATGGGAAAAGGTGGAGGAGGTGATCACCAGCTCGCTCGGGGCGCCGGCCGGACAGGTGTACACGCAGCTGCGGCCCACGCCGGCCGCGGCCGCCTCGATCGCCCAGGTGCACAGGGCCCGACTGTCCTGCGGGGACGGCCAGGGCGCCGATGTCGCGGTCAAGGTCCAGCGGCCAGGCATCCGGGCCGCCGTGGAGCAGGACCTGGACATCGTGCAGCGGCTGGCGGTCCGGCTCGAGGGCCGTACGCACTGGGCGCGTGCGGTCGGCACGGCGGGCGTCGCCCGCGGGTTCGCCGCCGCGATACGCGAGGAGCTTGACTTCCGCGTCGAGGCACGCAATATGGCGGCCGTGGCCGCCACCTGGGCCGGCCAGCAGCAGGCGATCGGGGGCAGCGTCGTGGTGGTGCTGCCGGCCGTGTACGAGGACCTGTGCACCGAGCACGTGCTGACGATCGAGTGGATGGACGGGGTCAGCCTGCGCGCGGCGGGACAGCTGATCGACGACCGCGGGCTCGACCGGGCAGAACTAGCCCGCGCCCTGCTGCGGAGCATGGTGTACCAGATCACCGAGGGCGGCGTGTTCCACGCCGACCCGCATCCGGGCAATGTCCTGCTGCTCACCGATGGACGCCTCGCGCTCCTTGACTTCGGCTCGGTCGGCCGCCTGGATACCCGGCAGCGGGCCGCGCTGCAGAACCTGCTCATCGCGCTCGGCCGCGGCGACCCGGCCGCGCTCAGCGACGCGCTGCTCGAACTCGTCACGCGGTCCGCCGAGGTCGACGAGCTGGAGCTGGAACGGGCTCTCGGCCAGTTCATGGCGCGTCACCTCGCTGGCGGCACCGCGGCGGCCGCGGAGATGTTCACCGACCTGTTCCGCCTGGCCGCCCGGTTCGAACTGGCCATCCCTGCGGAGATAGCCACGGTCCTGCGCGCGCTCGGCACGCTTGAGGGGACGCTCTCACTGCTGACGCCCGGGGTAGACATCGCCGCAGAAGCCCGCGACTACGCTGCCCACCGTGTGGCCGGGCAGGTGTCGCCGGCGGCCCTGCAGAAGTCGGCCGCCGACGAGCTGATCTCGCTGCTCCCGGTGCTGCGCCGGATCCCCCGCCGGCTCGACCGCGTCGGCCGTGCGCTGGAGCAGGGCAGGCTCAGCCTCAACGTCCGGCTGTTCGCCGACGAACGCGACCGCCAGGTGGTCACCGGGCTCACCCATCTGTTCCTGCTGACACTCGTCGGCGTGGCGTCCGGCATCATCGGCGCGCTGCTGCTCGGCGTCGCCACCGGGCCGAGGATCGCCCCGAACGTCAGCCTCTGCCAGCTAATCGGATACAACCTGCTGATCGTCGCCGCCGTGCTCCTGCTGCG
>JASHXJ010000334.1 GCA_030043595.1 Trebonia sp. | reverse complement strand
CGCGGGTGCAGGACCATGCCTACTGAGTGCATATCAAAGTCCGTAACTCTCGAGGAGGCGAAGCCAGAGCTCGCTCATCGTCGGGTAGGAGGGGACGGCGTGCCACAGCTTGTCCACGGGGACTTCGCCCGCCACGGCGATCGTGGCGGCGTGGATCAGCTCGCCGACGCCGGGGCCGGCGAGGGTCATGCCGAGGATGGTCTTGGCCTGCTCGTCGACGATCATCTGGGCGTGCCCCGTGTAGCCGTCTTCGAAGAGCCTGGCGCCCGCCACGTCGCCGATTTCATACTCGACGACGCGAACGTTGTGGCCCGCGGCTTCGGCTTGCTCCTTGGTCAGGCCCACCGCGCTGACTTCGGGGACCGTGAAGATCACCTGCGGAACGCAGGTCTTGCTTGAGCGGTCCCGGACCGCGGGCTCCTGTCCCCTGGCGCGGGCGGCGATGGCGTCGCCGCAGACACGCCCCTGGTACTTGCCCATGTGGGTGAGCAGCGCCAGGTGGTTGACGTCGCCCGCCGCGTACAGCCAGCCGCCGTTCCCGTCCGCGCCGCCGATGGCGCGCACCCGCATGGTGTCGTCCACTTCCAGCCACGAGCCGGGCGCCAGCCCCACCGCCTCAAGGCCGATGTCCGCGGTGCGCGGCGCCCGCCCGGTCGCGGCCAGGACCTCGTCGGCCGTCACGGCCGACCCGTCGTCGAGCGTCAGCGTGACCGCCCCGGTGCCAGCCCCGCCACCCGTATCCGCATGCCCGGCGCCCGCGCCTTCGTGGTCAGCGACCGCTCCGCCACGGGTCGCCGCGGTCACGGCGACACCCAGCCGCACGTCTACCCCGGCGTCCCGTAGCCCGTCAGCGACGAGCGTGCCTGCGAAGGCGGGCAGCCGGTCAAGCAGCCCGCCGCGCGACAGCAAGGTGACCTGGGCGCCGAGCGCCTGCCACGCGGCCGCCATCTCGCAGCCGACAACGCCGCCGCCGACGATCACCAGCCGCCGGGGCACCGCGTGCGCGCTCGTCGCCTCCCGGCTCGTCCACGGCCGCACCGCGGCGAGCGCCGGCGGGACGGCCGCCTGGGTTCCGGTGCACACCACGACGGCATGGGCGGCAGCCAGTTCCGCGTCGCCGACCTGCACCCGCCGCTCGCCGGCGAGCCGCCCGGGGCCGCGGACAAGCTCGACCCCCGCGTTCTTCAGCCACTCGACTTGGCCGTCGTCTCGCCAGTGGTGGGCGAAGGAGTCGCGCCGCGCGAGCACCTTGTCCGGCTCGAGCCGGGCGCCGGTCACCCCGTCCAGGTGCTCGGCCTCGGCCACGGCGCCGACCGGCCGCAGCAGCGCCTTGCTCGGCATGCACGCCCAGTACGAGCATTCGCCGCCGGCCAGCTCGGACTCGGCGATCGCGGCGGTCAGCCCGCCGCGGACCGCGCGGTCGGCGACGTTCTCGCCGGTGGGACCCGCGCCAAGGACAATCACGTCGTAGGTGTCGGCCATGCCGCCTCCCGCTGTCCTGGTTGCCGCTGTCATCAACTGCTGCCGGCGGGGCCAAGGCCGCTGGCGCCGAAGCCCTCGGCGCCGTCGGCGCCGCCCACCATGGCCGCCGGGTCGATCACCCGGTCGAACTCCGCGGCGCTGATGTAGCCGGACGCGAGCGCCGCCTCGCGCAGGGTGCTACCCTCCGCCTCCGCCTTATGCGCGATCTGCGCCGCCCGGTCGTAGCCGATGACCGGGGACAGCGCGGTGACCAGCATGAGCGACCGGCTGACGTGCTCGGCGATCCGCTGCTCGTTGAGCTCGGTCCCCTCGACGCAGTACACCCGGAACGACCGGCAGGCTCCGGCGAGGATCGTTGCCGAGTGCAGGAAGTTAGCGATGATCACCGGTCGCATCGTGTTCAGCTCGAGGTTGCCCTGCGAGGCCGCGAACGCGACCGCGGTGTCGTGCCCGAGCACCTGGGCGCAGACCATCAGCATGGCCTCGCACTGGGTCGGGTTCACCTTGCCCGGCATGATCGAGCTGCCGGGCTCGTTGGCCGGCAGCACCAGCTCGCCGAGCCCGGCCCTGGGCCCGGACGACAGCCAGCGGATGTCGTTGGCGATCTTCGTCAGCGGGACGGCGAGCCCCCGCAGGCCGCCGGAGGCGGCGGCCACCGCGTCGGACCCGGCCAGCGCGGCGAACTTGTTCGCCGCGGTCCGGAACGGGTAGCCGGTCTGCGCCGCGATCCGCTCCGCCACCGCGTCGGCGAAGCCCGGCGGGGCGTTCAGCCCCGTGCCGACCGCCGTGCCGCCCGCGGCGAGCTCGTAGAGGTCGTCCGCCGACCGCTCGAGCCGCCCGATCGCCTGGCCGAGCTGGCGGGCGAACCCGGACCACTCCTGGCCCACGGTGAGCGGGACCGCGTCCTCGAGGTGGGTCCGGCCGATCTTGACGACGCCCCGCCATTGCCTGGCCTTGGCGTCGATGGCCTCCCGCAGCGCCCGCGCGCTCGGCAGCACCTGCTCGTGCACGGCCTGGACGGCCGCGACGTGCATCGCGGTGGGAAAGGTGTCGTTGGAGGACTGCCCCATGTTCACGTGGTCGTTCGGATGCACGGGCGTCTTGCTGCCGATCCGCCCGCCGGCCAGCTGGATGGCCCGGTTGCTGATCACCTCGTTGACGTTCATGTTGGTCTGCGTGCCCGATCCGGTTTGCCAGACGAGCAGCGGGAAGTGCTCGTCGAGCTCGCCCGCGATCACCTCGTCGCAGACCCGGGCGATCAGGCCGGCCATCCAGGGCGGCAGCCGTCCCGCTTTCCCGTTGGCCAGCGCGGCTGCCTTCTTCACGTAGCCGAAGGCGTGATACACCTGCCGCGGCATCGGGTCCCCGCCGATGCCGCCGAAGTGGACCAGCGACCGCTGAGTCTGCGCCCCCCAGTACCGGTCGGCCGGCACGTCGATGACCCCCATCGAGTCCGTCTCCCGCCGGTGCCCCGTCGCCCCGATTCCCACCGGCAGATCCCGGATCTGCGGCACTTCGCTCATGGCCTCAGACTCGCACATCCCGCGCCCGCGGCGGCTGGCTACTCGTCGCTGTCGTAGCGGGTCGGCGGGAACGGGTCGTCCGCGCTGAGGTCGCGAATCTCGCCCGCCTCCTCTTCGCGGCGGATCTCAGCCTGCTCGTCCCGGTACTCGGTGCCCTCCCGGACGTTCGGCCGCGGTCCCGGCACGTCAGGCGGCAGCGGGTCGGTGGCCGGCGGCACCTCGTCCGGGTTGAAGGCATCCAGCCCCGCGTCGACACGCTCGTCCTCGGCGATCTCGGCGAGCAGGTCGTCGTCAAGGCGTTGCGGCGCGCCGCCGTGCTCGCGGCGGTCGCGATGAAACTGCGGTTCGCTCATGACCGCCACGCTACCCGCAACGGTGCCGGTCAAATCTCCGTTAGCCCTCCGGCCCGAGGTGCCAGCCGACGACGCAGAGTCCGTGCCGCAGCGCGGCCCCGAGCGCGTCCAGCGGGGCCGACGTCAGCGGAACGCGGGGGAGCGGCTCGCCCGCGTGGCCGGGCGCGAGGTCAGCAGCGGGAGGTCACGGCGCCTGATGACCGTGGACAGCGCGATGGCGCTGGTGGACCGGGCGACCGACGGCGAATTGTCGATCCGCAGCAGCGTCTGCTGCAGGTCCGCGTTCGAGGTAGCGGCGACCGCGCAGAGCACGTCGCCGGACCCGGTGATCGCGTGCGCCTCCAGGACACCGGGGATGGCGGCGAGGTCCTCGCGCACCCGGTCCAGCGCCCCCTGGGTGATCTCCAGGGTGACGAACGCGAGCACGCCGAACCCGGCCGCCGCCACGTCCACGTCCGGGCCGTAGCCGGTGATCACCCCGGACTGCTCCATCCGGTCCAGCCGGGCCTGCACCGTCGCCCGGGCGACCCGGGTGATACGGGAGAGCTGCAGCACCCCGGCCCGCGGGTTCTCGCGCAGCGCGGTCAGCAGTGCCAGGTCGAGCGCGTCGAGTTCGGCCATGCCGGCTCCTCAGCACAATAACTAGACAGTCTGCATAGATTAATACCGCATTCCCTCCGCAGAATGTCCCATCTGACGAGCGCATAATGGCTTACTTGCATACAGCACGACGGTCCGTTCTGATGAGCTGAATGACAGGAGGGACCCATGACAGCCACGTACGGCATCGACACGAGCAACGACGCGCTGGTCGGCATGGTCGACCACGACGCCAGCCGGGACCCGTTCCCTGTGACCGGATGGGACGCGGTGGTATGGGCCGCGGGTAACGCCACCCAGTCCGCGCTGTACTTCCAGCTCGCCCTCGGCATGGCGCTGGAGGCGTACTCCGGCCCGGAGACCGGCAACCGTGACCACCACGCCTACGTGCTGCGCAGCGGCAGCGTCCGGTTCGTGGTCAAGGGCGCCGCGAGCCCGCAGAGCCCGCTGGCGGACCACCACAGAAAGCACGGCGACGGTGTCATGGACGTGGCGCTGGAAGTGCCCGACGTGGACAAGTGCGTCGCGCACGCCCGGACGGCCGGCGCGCGCATCGTCACCGAGCCGCACGAGGAGTCCGACGGCGACGGAACGGTGCGGGTCGCGGCGATCGCCGCGTACGGGGACACGGTGCACACGCTGGTCGACCGGTCCCGCTACCACGGCGTGTACCTGCCGGGCTACGTGCCCCGGATGGGGGTCACGCCGGGGCAGGCGCCGCTGTTCGCCGCCCTCGACCACGTGGTCGGCAACGTCGAGCTCGGCCAGATGGATGAGTGGGTGGACTTCTACCACCGGGTGATGGGCTTCACCAACATGGCCGAGTTCATCGGCGACGACATCGCCACGGAGTACTCGGCGCTGATGAGCAAGGTCGTCGCCAACGGCAACCACCGGGTGAAGTTCCCGCTGAACGAGCCGGCCGTCGGCAAGAAGAAGTCGCAGATCGACGAGTACCTCGAGTTCTACGCGGGACCAGGCGTGCAGCACCTGGCCCTCGCCACGCCAGACATCTGCGCCACGGTGGACGGGCTGCGGGCACGCGGCGTCCAGTTCCTCGCCACGCCCGACTCTTACTACACCGATCCGGTCCTGCGGGAGCGGATCGGCAGGGTGCGCGTCCCGATCAACGAGCTGCGCGACCGCGGCATCCTGGTCGACAGGGACGAGGACGGCTACCTGCTGCAGATCTTCACCAGGCCGATCGGCGACCGGCCGACGGTCTTCTTCGAGTTCATCGAACGGCACGGGTCGCTTGGCTTCGGCAAGGGCAACTTCCAGGCGCTGTTCGAGGCCATCGAGCGGGAGCAGGAGCGGCGCGGCAACCTGTAAGCGCACAGTCAGCTTTCCCTGGCCGGGATCTCCGTCATGAGGTCGTCGGCGGTTTCCATGCCGGCTTTCCAGACGGAGCGGGCGATGATCTTTCGCAGGTCGGCGCGGGAGGCGTAGCGGGCGGCGATGTCGGTGACCTCGCCGAGCAGCCCCTCCGACAGCGTGGTCGGCTCCAGGCCCAGCGCGAGGAACTGGTCGTTGCGCACGGCCAGGTCGTTCTCCTCTGCCTCGCGCCGTGGGTTGGGCAGGTAGGCGATCTCCGCGCCGGTGATGTCGGAGATCATCTTCGCCAGGTCCAGCACCCGGTGGGTCTCGGTCATCTGGTTGAGCACCAGCGGCTTGTCCCCGGCCTGCGGCGGGTTCTCGATCGCGATCTCGATGCAGCGCACGGTGTCCTTGATGTGAATGAACGCCCGGGTCTGTCCGCCCGTGCCGTGCACGGTCAGCGGGTGCCCGATCGCGGCCTGCATCAGGAACCGGTTCAGCACGGTGCCGTAGTCGCCGTCGTAGTCGAACCGGTTGATCAGCCGCTCGTCCTTCGCCGTCTGCGCGGTCTGGGTGCCCCACACGATGCCCTGGTGCAGGTCGGTGACCCGCAGCCCGTCGTTCTTGGCGTAGAAGGCGAACAGCAGCTGGTCCAGCGTCTT
>JASHXJ010000042.1 GCA_030043595.1 Trebonia sp. | reverse complement strand
CGAGGTAGCGGAGGGGCGCCCCCTCCCTACTGTCGACGGGATCAGCTACCGGGACCGCGGCGGTCACATCACGCACAACCCCGATCGTGAGATGCTCGAGGACATGGACCGGCTGCCGTTCGTGACCCCGGTCTACAAGCGGGATCTGCGCATGGAGGACTACTACATCGGGTACCTCCTGCACCCGTACCTGTCGCTCTACACCGGACGAGGATGCCGGTCCCGGTGCACGTTCTGTCTCTGGCCGCAGACCGTCGGCGGCCACCGGTACCGGACTCGCAGTGTGGCCAGCGTGCTGGCCGAAGCTGAGCTCGCCCGCGAGTTGTTCCCGCAGATGAAGGAGCTGTTCTTCGACGACGACACGTTCACCGATGACCGCGGCAGGGCGACGGAGATCGCCCGGGGGCTGGCCCGGCTGGGCATCACGTGGTCATGCAACGCCAAGGCCAACGTGCCGCGCGAGACACTGCAGGCACTGCGGGACAACGGGCTGCGGCTGCTGCTGGTCGGCTACGAGTCCGGCAGTCAGCAGATCCTGATCAACATCAAGAAGGGCCTGCGCGTCGAGCGGGCCCGCCAGTTCGCCGCCGACTGCCGCGATCTGGGGATCACGGTGCACGGCACGTTCATCCTCGGTCTGCCCGGCGAGACCAAGGAGACGATCCAGCAGACGATCCGCTTCGCCAGGGACGTAAACCCGCACTCCATCCAGGTTTCCGTCGCGGCGCCCTACCCGGGCACCGAGCTGTACCGGCAGGCCAGGGAGAACGGCTGGCTTCCCGAGGACGCGGACGGGGCCACGCTGGTCAGCCAGGACGGCACCCAGCTCGCCGCGCTGTCCTATCCGCATCTGGGCCACACCGAGATCCTGGAGTCGGTGGATGACTTCTACAAGCGGTTCTACTTCCGGGCGGGGAAGCTCGCCGAGATGTCGGCAGAACTGCTGCGCCAGCCGGAGATGACTGCCCGGCGGCTGCGCGAGGGCGGCGAGTTCGTACGGTTCCTGAACCGCCGCGCCCGCGCGAGGAGGCCAGCCTGATGCGTGTCCTGCTCGTCCATCCAAGCGCGCTGATGTATTCCGAGATCTTCCTGCGGCTTGAGCCGCTCGGCCTCGAGCGCGTGGCGGCGGCCCTGCTGGCCGATGGCCACGACGTGCGGCTGGTCGACTTGCAGGTGTGCCGCACAGCCGAGCTCGCCGGCCAGCTGACCGGGTTCGCGCCGCACGCGGTGGGCTTCAGCCTGAACTACCTGGCCAACGTGCCCGAGGTCACGGACCTGGCCAAGTGGATCAAGACCGTGCTGCCAGGCTGCCTCATCTTCGCGGGCGGCCACAGCGTCTCGTTCGTCGCCGAGCATGTCCTGGCCCAGGCCGAAGGCGCGATCGACGTCGTCCTCAAGGGCGAGGGCGAGACAGCAGCCCCCGCGCTGCTCGCCGCGGCCGCGGACCGGGTGCTGACCGGGGTGCCGGGAGCGGTCACCAGCGCGGGAGCGGGGCCCGCCCCGAAGATGGTGCACAGCCTCGACGAGCATCTTCCGGCCAGGCACCTGGGGGCGCACCGCCGGAAGTACTTCATCGGGGTGATGGATCCGGCCGCCTCCATCGAGTTCACCCGCGGATGCCCGTGGGACTGCTCGTTCTGCAGCGCGTGGACCTTCTACGGCCGCAGCTACCGCAGGCTGTCGCCGGACGCCGCCGCCGAGGACATGTGCCGCATCAGGGAGCCGGGCGTGTTCATCGTCGACGACGTGGCCTTCATCAAGGCTGAGGAGGGGGACGAGATCGCCCGGCAGCTCGAGCGGCGCCGCGTCCGCAAGCAGTACTACCTGGAAACCCGCTGCGATGTGCTCATCAGGAACGAGGAGGTGTTCCGCCGCTGGCGGCGGCTCGGCCTGAACTACATGTTCCTCGGCCTGGAAGCGCTGGATGAGGAGGGCCTGAAGGCGTTCCGCAAGCGCACCACGCCCAGAGTGAACAACAAGGCACTGGAAATAGCCCGGTCCATGGGACTGAGCGTGGCGATCAACATCATCGCCGACCCTGACTGGGACGAGGCGCGCTTCGCGTTCGTCCGGGACTGGGCCATGAGCGTTCCCGAGATCGTCAACATCACGGTCCAGACGCCGTACCCGGGCACCGAGACATGGCTTACCGAAGCGCGCCGCCTGACCACGCTCGACTACCGGTTGTTCGATGTACAGCACGCCGTGCTCCCCACCCGGCTGCCGCTGTATCGTTTCTACCAGGAGCTTGTCAAAACACAGACGGTGCTGGCCCGCAAGCATCTGGGGGTCGCCGCCCTGGCCAAGACCAGCGGGATCATCGCCCGCCAGCTCCTGCGGGGGCAGGCCAACTTCGCGCGGATGATCTGGAAGTTCGACCGGGTGTACAACGCTGACCGGCAGTATTCCGAGCACTTGAGGCCCGCTCGGTACCTGCTGCCGCCGCCCGCGGAAAAGCCCGTGGCAGCACCGGGCCGGAAGGAGTTGTTCATTCATGCACCCGCGCGGCGAGCGTCCGCCGTGTGACGCGATCAGGGCCCGCGCGCCCCGCTAGGTTATGCCGGCGACCCTGGAACTGCCCCGGCCCGCGCAGCTGCTGCGCACCACCGGCTGGAACCTGGCCGAATCCTTCGGGTTCCCGCTCGGCGCCTACGTCCTGTGCACGTGGCTCTGGGGGCGCGATGCCGGGGTGCTCGCCATGCTGGCCGCCGTGTGGATCGTCGCCGTCGTCCGCAAGCTCGCCACCGGCTCCGTTCCGGGCCTGGTCGCGATCGCCGTCATCGTGCTCACCATCCAGGCCGTAGTGGCGGTCGCCACCGGGAACCTGTGGATCTTCCTGGTGCACTTCCCGGTGGCGAACCTCGGCCTGGGCATCGTGTTCGCCCGCTCGGCGCGCGGGGACAGCCCGCTGGCGGCCCGGCTGGCCGCTGAGGTGATCGGGCTGCGCTGTCCGGCCCGCTATCAGCCGCGCCTGCATGGCTTCTTCCAGCACGTCACGATGCTGTGGGCGGCCATCTTCCTGCTGCTGGCCGTATGCCTGGGGGTCCTGCTGGCCACAGTGCCCATCGCGACGTACGTCCTGGTCTGGGTCGTCACGACAATCACGCTGATCGCGGCCGGGGTCGGTGTCTCGGCCCTGTGGCTGCGGTCCGAACTGCGCAGGCACGGCCTCGGGCTGTGCTTCGGGGCGGCCCCCGCCGGCGAGGCGCCGAGCTCCCCGGCACCAGCCGCGAACCGGTCACCGGACCCCGCGGATCGCGGCGGCGGGTAGCTGCCGTGTCCGCGCTGATCGCCATCGTGGCAGCCGTCATCTCCGCGCTCTTTCTCGGGATAGCGTCGGTCGCGGATCAGCGCAGCACGAAGCGAGTCGAAACGTCGAAGTCGCTGTCGCCCCGGATCTTCCTGGACCTGGTCCGCCAGCCGCTGTGGCTGCTCGCAGTCGGCGCCAACATCGTGGGATTCGCGCTGCAGATCGTGGCGCTCAGTTTCGGAAGCCTCGCGGTGGTACAGCCCCTGCTGGTCCTGGACCTGATCTTCGCCGTGCTGATCTCCTGGAATCTGCGGGTGCGGGCGCACACTCCCCGCCCTGGAGGCGCCCGCGCGGACCGGGTGATGTTCGCCGGAGTGGCCACGACGGCACTCGGGGTGGCTGGGTTCCTCGCCATCGGCCAGCCGTCTGGCGGCACGACCCACGCCAGCTTTTCCACCCTGCCGCCACTGCTGATCGTGCTCGTCGTGGTCGTGGGCGGGTGCCTCATGGTGGCTTCCCGGGTCCCGAACACGCGGCCGCTCGCGCTGGCACTGGCCTGCGGCGTCTGCTACGGGGTCGCCGCGTTCTCCATCAAGCTCGTCACGTCAGAAGTCGGCCACGGCCCGGGCCAGCTGTTCACCGACTGGCCGATCTACATCCTGCTCGTGGTCGGCCCAGTCGGGTACCTGCTCAATCAGGACGCGTTCCAGCAGGGCACGTTCCTCGCGCCGGTGCAGGCGATCATCACCGCCGCCGACCCCGTCATCTCCATCGCCCTTGGCATCGTGTGGCTGGACGTCATCGTCCGCAGCAGCCCCGCGGCGATCGCGGGCGAGGTCCTCTCTGTCCTGGTGATGATCGCCGGCATTGTCATCACAGCCCAGCATGCTCCGCAGGTCATGGGGCAGTCGCCGCAAGCCGCCGCCCCGCAGAAATCGGCCGTCGGCTACCCGCGCGGCGGCGCGCAGCGCTCCCCTGGCTCCGGTGATCCGGGGTCCGGCGTGACCTGACGGACCTCGAGCAGGTCCAGGCCGAGCCTCTGGGTCAGCCGCGCCGGCTCGCGGTCGTCCGGGTGCTCGCGGAGCTCGCCGACGAGGGGTTGCAGAATCTTCCACGTTGCCCGGCCGCGCCGCGCGAACCCGGCGGCGCGGGAACGGTGCTGCCGGGCGGGCTGGCCTTTGTATATGTCCCGCACGACATTCCGCGGCAAAACGAGCGGAGAGTGGCCGGGACATATACAAAGCCGTCAATAAGGCCGGGATGACTGCGGCGAATGTGCCGGATTTCGTCAGGTGTGGTAGGTGATCGTGACGGCTGTCTTCGTGGCGGCCTTGTTGAGGTTCACCTCGGTGATCGTTCCGGTGGCGCCCGCGAACGCGCCGGTTCCGCCCGTGACCTTTCCGTCCGTGAACGCCTTGGTCGTGATGCTGACAAGGCCCGTGCCGTAGATGAAGCCGCCGGCGGTGACCACCGTGAGGTTGACCCCGGCGTTCGCCCCCTTGACGTACGCGTAGTAGAGCAGGTCGAAGCCGACGGTCGTGCCCTTGCTGTTGACGTCGGTGTCCTGGATGGCGCCTGACACCACGCTGAACATGGTCTGGGCCTTCGTCACGGAGGTGAACTTCAGGGTGTGCGCCGGGGCGCCCGCGCTAGCGGCGGCGGGGAGCATGAATGCTCCGGCGCCGATGAGGGCGGCGGCTGCGGTGACGGCGATGGAGGTGCGGATCTTCATGGGACCTCTCAGAAGGTGACGCTCGCCAGGGAAAGGCGCTCTTTCCGACAGTGTGGCAGTCGGGCGCGAACCTGGATACGTCATCCCATAACGTGCGTACCAGCCCAGCAGATGCGGGACGGCCCCGCCGGGCAGCCTGAAGAGTTATCCGACCCCCAGCCCGGATAACTCTTCACGGTAACGGGCCGGCGGCAGCCACAGCCGGCCGCCGTTGCGCCATGGCCAGGCGGTTCCTCTCCAGCCGCCTGGCAGGCCAATCACCGGGTTCGGGTGGCGACCAGTCACCTGGGTGGCGGGCCTCAGCCGACGGTGAGCGCGTCGGCCTTGATCCGGGGACCGAGGCCGGCTAGCGCAGTGGCCGGAACCCCGCGCGGACCTCGGCGGCGAACAGCGCCGGCTCCTGCCAGGCGGCGAAGTGGCCGCCCCTGTCTACCTCGTTGAAGTAGATGAGGCCCGGGTAGGCCCGCTCGGTCCAGCTGCGCGGGGCCTGGTAGATCTCCTTCGGGAAGACGGTCACGGCGGCCGGGACGGCGACGTTCTTGACGTCGAAGAACCCGACCTTGTTCTCCCAGTACAGCCGGCCGGAGGAAACCCCCGTGTTCGTCAGCCAGTAGAACGTGATGTTGTCGAGGACCTCGTCCCGGGTCAGGTTGCCGACGGGGTGCCCCGCGAAGGCGTCCGCGATGTCCTGGTAGCTGGCGGCGTCGTGGTTGATGATCCAGGCGGCCAGCCCGACGGGAGAGTCTGCCACTCCGTAGAGCGTCTGCGGCTGGGTCCCCATCTCTATCCCGTAGCCGAGGCCCTGCGTATAGAGGAAGTTCAGCTGCTCGTACGCGCGGCTTTCGTCGGCGGACATACCAGAGGGCGGCGGGCCGCCGGCTCCCAGCACGTTCCGGGCCAGGGCCGTCGCGGCGTCCGCCGGAACGACGCCCGGCATGTTCGAGTGAATGCCGATCAGCCCCGCGGCTGCCTGCGCGCCCATCAGGTCGGTCACGATCGCGCCCCAGTCGCCGCCCTGCGCCACGTACCGCGCGTACCCGAGGCGCTCCATCAGCACGGCCCAGGCACGGGCCATCCGGACGGGGCCCCATCCGGTCTCCCGCGGCTTGCCGGAATACCCGTAGCCGGGCATCGACGGGATCACCAGGTGGAAGGCGTCCGACGCGCTCGCGCCGTGGGCGGTGGGATCGGTGAGCGGATCGATGATGTCCAGCAGCTCGATGATCGAGCCTGGCCACCCGTGCGTGACGATGAGCGGCAGCGCGTCGTCATGCCGCGAGCGGACGTGGATGAAGTGGATGTCGAGCCCGTCGATCTCGGTCTTGAAGTGCGGCAGCGCGCTGAGTCTCGCCTCGCACCTGCGCCAGTCGTACTCCGCCGCCCAGTAGCGGGCGAGTTCCTTCATGACCGCCAGCTTCGGCCCCTCCGAGTGATCCGGGACCGGTTCCGCATCCGGCCACCGGGTGGCCGCGATCCGTGCCCGCAGTTCGTCGAGTTCCTTCTCCGAGGTGACAGGGATCGTGAACTTCCGGATCGCCGGATTGTCCGTCGTGGCAGGCATATGCTGTCCCCTTCTTCGCCGGTGTTGACTATGGCCCTAAGCCTGCGCGGCTCATCGTCGATCCGCGCCAGTCGAAGACCCTGGGGCTGTCGCGTGACTTGCCCCCGGGGGTGCCCCCTGGCGGTAGCGCTCCCTGGTATTCGCGGTCGCCGGGGACCGGACAATGGGAGTCATGGCTGACTGGATCTTTCAGGCCAACCGCCGGCACTACGACCTGGACGCCGCGGTGACCGCGTCCCGCGAGCAGTGGTGGGGCACGCCTCGCTACCGGGACCGGATGGCGGTCGGCGACCGGGTCTGGCTCCAGGTCGTCGGGCCGAAAGACCCTGGCGTCTATTACGTCGCGACGATCGTGTCGCAGACCTACGAGCACCCCGTTCAGCCGTCCGACCCGGCGCACTTCCGCTGGCGCACCGACATCCGGTTCGACTACCGCATCCGCCCGCCGCTGCTCAGGTATGAGCTGCTCGAGGACGTGCGGCTCGGATCGTTCCGTCCGTTCCGGGGCTTCCAGGGCTCGAACGTCCCGGTGCCACCCGACGTGGCTGCGGCCCTGGCGGCGCGGGCCGCCCCGCGCCTAGAGCCCCTGCCGCCAGAGAACGGGTGACTGCGGACGCCTAGTCGCCACGACATGGCGATTACCCCAGACCGTAAGACGATTACGTGCCCTGGCAGGTCGTCGTCGCACCATAAGGCGCCAGCCGGTATCCCGTTAGCGCGTAGGCAGATATTGGGCACCAGCGAGGTCATTCACGTGCCGGTCAGGGTCACGGTGGGATCTGCCCGTTAGGGCCTCATCGTGCTATTTTGACGGTGACAAGCCCGCTGGAGGGGTGCAGATTGAGCGTCGTAGCCGAGCGAAGCGCCCTCAGGAAGGCGGAGGCCGATTTGTGAAACTGGGAGCGAAATCCGGCGGGCGCCTCGCCGCCGGGCTCGGCGTACGCTCCGATGAGGTCGCCCGCCTGCGGGCGGTGATGGTGAGTTCCTTCGTGCTCGGGATGTCGCTCGTCCTGTACTACTCAGCCTCGAACGCCATTTTCCTGACCGAGTACGGCATTCAGAAGCTACCCTACGTATACATCGTCAACGGTTTCCTCGTCATCGCATTCGGTGCCGGGCTGGCGTTCCTGGGCCGTCACGTCACATTCCGGACGCAGACGCTCGCCGTTAACTTCTTCCTGGCCGTTACCATCCTGCTTTTGTGGGCCGGAATCAGGGCCAGCGGGAGCCATGCCGTAATCTTCGCGGCGGCGGCATGGTTCCGCCTGCTTTTCATTTACACCACGCTCGGGCTGTGGGAGCTGGCGGCCCGCTTGTTCGATATACGCCAGGGCAAGCGGCTCTTGCCCCTGGTCGGCCTCGGGGTAATGCTGGCGGCCATTGTCGGCGGCGTGCTCACCCCGGTGCTTGTGGCCGCCGTTGGCGCTGTCAACCTGTTGTTGCTGTCCGCGGCCTTTCTGGGCCTGTACGCGGTCTCGCTCTCGGGCATCCTCCGGCTGGTGAACGAGACGCGCCGGGACGCGAAGAGGAACCGGCGGGAGGGACTGGGGCCGCTGCTGCGAGACCGCTACACGCGGGCAATTTTCAGCCAGAAGACCTTGTCGGTGCTGACGGCATACCTGATCGAGTACGTCTTTTACGAGCAGGCAGCCCGGCGCTTCCCGGACCAGCAGTCGCTGACCGGCTTCCTGGGCACGTTCACCGGTCTGGCTACGCTCGTGATGGTACTCGTCAGTGCCCTGCTGACCGGGCGGCTGATAGCGAGCCGGGGAGTGCGCGGCGCGTTGTTCGTGATGCCGCTGGCCATGACGGCCACGGCGGTGGCGACGACCGCTTACGGCGCCCTGATCGACGTCGGAACCGCGTTCTTCGTCCTGGTCGCGGTGACCATGTTCGCTAACCAGGTGCTGGACAAGGCCGTGTACACCCCGACGCTGGTCCTGCTGTTCCAGCCTATGCCGCGCGAGCGCCGGCTGCCTGTGCGAGTGATCGTCGAGGGCTGGCTCGGCTCGGTGGCCTTGATCCTCAGCGGCGCGCTGCTCCTGTTCGTGACCTGGCTGCACCCGCCCAATGTCGTGCCCTTCGTGGCCCTGCTGGCCGTGGTGTCGGCAGCTTTCCTGCTGCAGACCCGGGTGGCAGTGTCCCAGTACGCGAGGGCGCTGTGGCGCGCCACGAGCCGCGGCTTCGCCGGCGTCCGGGCAGCCGCCGCTGACGGCGGGCGGCCGGCCGGCACGTTGCTGGAGCGGCTGGCACCCGGCACCTCCCCCGCAGCACAGGAGGAAGCTCGCGAGGCGTTGCGGGCCAGCGCCCCCCGGCTGGACGACACCACGCTGGCCGCTGCCGTGCAGGTGCAGATCGCCAGCGCCCGTTCGCTGCTGGCGGCCGAGCGCGACCTGGCGGCCGCCTGGCCGCTGCTGGCCGAGTGCGTGCACGAAGAGCTGGCCCGGGTCCGGGCGAACTTGTTCTCCCTGGTCTGCTGCTCCCGCGATGCCGCCGGTGCTTCCATGGCGGACATACTCCTGGATGCCGAGGCGCGGATCGCCAACGGGGTGGCCGACGACCGGGCCAACGCCATCGAGCTGCTCGACGTGACCTTGCCGAACTGGCTCAAGCGCCCCGTGGTGGCTCTGGCCGAGGACCACGGGCCGCTCCAGACG
>JASHXJ010000333.1 GCA_030043595.1 Trebonia sp. | reverse complement strand
GCCGCACCGGCCGGGGGCGCCTGGCGGGCCGTCGGCGTGACGCGCAGCCGGGCGATCCGGCGGCCGTCCATCTCGGTGACCGTGATCGTGTGGCCGGGCACCTTGACCGAGTCACCCGCCACGGGAAGCTCGCCGAGCGCCGCGAGCACGTAGCCGGCCACCGTCTCATACGGGCCTTCCGGCAGCTCGATGCCGGTCTGCTCGGCGAACTCGTCCAGGTTGAGCAGGCCGTCCACCTCCACCTCACCGCGCGGCAGCTTGGTGGCCGCGGCCTGCCCGGTGTCGTACTCGTCCCTGATGTCGCCGATGAGCTCCTCCACGAGGTCCTCCAGCGTGACGATGCCCGCGGTGCCGCCGTACTCGTCGGCCACGATCGCCAGGTGCGCCCGGTCGCGGCGCATCTCCGACAGCGCGGCCAGCACGGTCTTGCTGATCGGCAGGAACTTGACCGGCCGGACCACCTGGTCCACCGGGGCCGAGCGCTCCGGCGCGGCCGGCCCGAGCAGGTCCCGTACGTGCACGAAGCCGATCACGTTGTCGTAGGAGTCCTGGTAGACGGGCAGCCGTGAGTACGGCACGCTGGCGGCGATGCGCGCGGCCTCACCGACTGGGGTGCCGGCCGCGAGGAACTCCACCTCGGTGCGCGGCAGCAGCACCTCGCGGATCTGCCGCTTGCCCGCGTCGAAGACCTCGCCGACGATGCGCCGCTCGTCCGGGCTGAGCGCCTGGGTGCCGGTCACCAGGTCACGCAGTTCCTGCTCGGTCATCGCCTGGCGGCCCTGCCGGGGGTCGCCGCCGAGCAGCGTGACGACCACGTTGACCGACGCCGACAGCAGCCACACTACGGGCCGCGCCAGCGTCGCGATCCGGTCCAGGGTCGGCGCGGCGAACAGCGCGGTCGGCACCGCGCGCTGCAGCGCGATCCGCTTCGGCGCCAGCTCGCCGAGCACCAGGCTGACGAAGGTGATGCACACGGTCACCACGCCAAACGCCAGCGGCGACGCCACGTCGCCCGACAGGCCCTGGCTCACCAGCCAGGACCGCAGCAGCGCGACGAGCGTGTCGGCGCCGAAGGCGCCGGACACCAGCGTCGCCAGCGTCACGCCGATCTGCACGGCGGACAGGAACCGGTTCGGGTCCGCCGCGAGCCGCGCGGCCTTGGCGCCGCGCCTGCCGCGCTTGGCCAGCGATCGCACCTGGCCCTCGCGCAGCGAAACAAGCGCCATCTCCGCGGATGCGAAAAACCCGCCAATGGACACGATGATGAGGACGATGACCACGTCCAGGACGACCCTGCTCACGCTGCGATCGCCGACTTCCTCCGCTGCCCGCCCGGTGACCTCATCCCCGGACAGGCCTTTCCGCTCGATTTATCCCGGCCAGCTGCCGTGCGGCCAGTCTAGACCGGATAGCGTATGCGTCCCGTGAGGAAGACCACGGTCCGGCCGGCCTGCGTCTGGTTCGCTCCCGGGCGGGCCAACCTGATGGGCGAGCACACCGACTACAACGGCGGTTTCGTGCTCCCGTTCGCGCTTGCGCAGGGGGTGACCGCCACCGTCGCCGGCCGGCCTGACCGGCTGCTGGTGCTGCGCTCCAAGCAGGTGCCCGGCGATCGCGTCACGGTGGCCGTGGATGAGCTCGCGCCGGGGTCCGTGACGGGCTGGGCGGCCTATCCGGCGGGCGTCGCGTGGGCGCTGCGCGACGCCGGCTATCCGGTCACGGGGGCCGCCATCGACATCGACTCGGACCTGCCGGCGGGCGCGGGGGTGTCGTCCTCGGCGGCCCTGGAGTGCTCGGTTGCGCTCGCGCTGTGCAGCCTGGCGGGATCGGCGGTGCCGCGCCGCGAGCTGGCCGCGATCGCCAGGCGCGCGGAGAACGAGTTCGCCGGGGCGCCGACAGGAATCATCGACCAGTCCGCCGCCCTGCTCTGCCAGGCTGACCACGCGATGCTGCTGGACTGCACGACGATGGACATCACGCAGGTGCCGTTCCGTCCGGGTCCGGACGGGATGGCCGCCCTCATCGCCGACACCCGTGTCCCGCATGCCCTCGTCTCCGGCGAGTACGCCCAGCGGCGGGCGGAGTGCGAGGCGGCGGCCCGGCTGCTCGGCGTGCCCACGCTGGGCTCCGTGACGGACGTCGCCGTCGCCGGCCGGCTCGCCGATCCCGTCCTGCGGCGGCGGGCCAGGCACGTCATCTCCGACAGCGGCCGCGCCAGGGCGATCGCGGCGGAACTCGCCGCGGCGGGGGCGGGCACGACAGGGGCCGAGGCGGCGCGCGGAACATACCGGTTCATCGGTCGGCTGCTCACCGAGGCGCACGTGTCGCTGCGCGACGACTTCGAGGTGTCCTGGCCCGAAGCCGACCTGGCGGTCGACGCCGCGATCGCGGCGGGCGCGTTCGGTGCGCGGATGATCGGCGGCGGGTTCGGCGGGTCGGTGCTCGCGCTCCTCCCGGCCGGCCGGCTGCCCGCGGTGCGCGGCGCGCTCACCGAGGCGTTCGCGCAGCGCTCGTGGACGCCCCCGGAGTTCCTCGACGCGGTCCCGTCCGCCGCGGCCCGCCGGCTCTCGTAGCGAGACCGCCAGGCGATTTATCGTGCTTTAAGGAGAACCGAGCCAGCGGGAGGGATCCAGTGACCATACGCGCCGAGGCAGCCGAGATCGCGGATGACATCAGGGAGTTGCGGCACGACATCCACCGTGCGCCCGAGATCGGCCTCGACCTGCCGAAGACGCAGCGCAAGGTCCTCGCCGCCCTCGACGGACTCCCCCTGGAGATCACCCTCGGCCGGGAGCTCACGTCGGTGACCGCCGTGCTGCGCGGCGCGCTGCCCGGTCCCACGGTCCTGCTCCGCGCCGACATGGACGCGCTGCCCGTGACCGAGGCCACGGGCCTGCCGTACGCCTCGCGGATCGACGGCGCCATGCACGCGTGCGGCCACGACCTGCACACGGCCATGCTGGCCGGCGCGGCGCGGCTGCTCTGCGCCCGACAGGGCGAGCTCGGCGGGAACGTGATCTTCATGTTCCAGCCGGGCGAAGAGGGCTGTTACGGCGCGCGGCAGATGATCGCGGAGGGCCTGCTCGAGGCGGCCGGAGAGCGGCCGGCGGGCGCTTACGCGCTGCACGTCTCCTCCTATGAGCTGCCGGCCGGCGTGTTCTCGACCAGGCCCGGGCCGATGCTGGCCGCGGCGGACTTCCTCGACATCACGGTCCAGGGCCGCGGCGGGCACGCGTCCGCCCCGCACCTGTCCGCCGACCCCGTCCCCGCCGCCTGCGAGATGGTGACCGCTCTGCAGACGATGGTGACCCGCCGCTTCAACGTGTTCGACCCGGTGGTGATCACGGTAGGCAGCATGCACGCCGGCACCGTGCGGAACGTGATACCGGACGAGGCCAGGCTCGAGGCCACCGTGCGGTCCTTCAGCGAAAAGGCGAGAGACAGGCTGGAAGCGGAGTCGGTCCGGCTCGTTCGGGAGATAGCTCTTGGTCATGGCCTGACAGCGGATGCCCGGTACACCCGCGGCTACCCCGTGACGGTGAACGACGCGACCGAAGCGGCGTTCGCCGCCGCGACCGCGACGGATGTGTTCGGCGACGGGCGGGCGGTCACGCGGGCGCACCCGCTGACCGGCGCCGAGGACTTCTCCTACGTCCTGCAGCAGGTACCGGGCGCGTTCGTCTTCCTGGGCGCGTGCCCGCCCGGCACCAGCCCGGAAACGGCACCGTCGAACCATTCCGCGGTCGCCGTCTTCGACGACTGCGTCCTGGCGGACGGTGCCGCGCTGTATGCCGAGCTTGCCCTGCGCCGCCTGGCGCGCCGGTTACCGGGCTGGCCGGAGCCTACAGGCTCGCGACGTCCGCCTGCTTGGCGCGGACGGCCTCGGCGGCCGCGCGCAGCGCGTCCAGCTCAGAGTCCGACAGGTCGCGCTCGACCACCCGGCGCACGCCGGCCGAGCCGATCTCCGCCTCCACGCCGAGGTAGACCCCGCTGATGCCGTACTGGCCGTCGACCCAGGCGCAGACCGGCATGATCGCGCCGGAGTCCTCCGCCACCGCGCGGGCCATCCGCGCCGCCGCGGCGGACGGGGCGTAGTAGGCGGACCCGGTCTTGAGCAGGGCGACGATCTCACCGCCGCCGTTGCGGGTGCGGTCCACCAGCGCGTCGATCTCATCGGCGGGCAGCAGCGAGGCCAGCGGCTTGCCGTCCACGAAGCAGGCCGAGGGCACCGGCACCATCGTGTCGCCGTGCGAGCCCAGGGTCAGCGTGCTGACGGACCCGACCGGCACACCGAGCTTTTCCGCCGCGAAGTAGCTGAAGCGGGCGGTGTCCAGCATCCCCGCCTGGCCGAGCACCCGGCTCGACGGGAAGCCGGAGACCTTCGCGGCCAGCGCGGTCATCTCGTCCAGCGGGTTGGACACGACGATCAGCACGGCCTCGGGCGCGTGCTTGGCAACGCTCTCCACCACGCTCCTGACGATCCTGGCGTTGACCTCGATCAGGTCCATCCGGCTCATGCCAGGCTTGCGCGGCAGGCCGGCGGTGATCACCACGATGCCCGCGCCCGCGATCGCCTCGTACCCCTCCCCGGCCGTGCCCGTCGTCTGGCCGGTCACCTTGGTCTCGAACCCTTCGACCGGCCGCGACTGGTTCATGTCCAGCGCGAGCCCCTCCGGCCTGCCCTCGATGATGTCGGTGAGCACGACCTCGTCGAAGATGTCGTACTCAGCGAGCCGCTGCGCCGTGGTCGACCCGTAGAAGCCGGCCCCGATGACGGCTACCTTCCCCTTACGTGACATGTCGTGAAATCTCCCTATGTGATAGGCGAGTCAGCTGGCCATCGCGGCACGCAGGTTAGCATCAAGCGCGCCGAGGAACTCCTGCGTGGTCAGGTACGGCGTCTGCGGCCCGATGAGCAGCGCCAGGTCCTTCGTCATCAGGCCGCTTTCGATGGTCTGGACGCAGACCCTTTCCAGCATCTGCGCGAACTCCGTCACCGCGGGCGTCCCGTCGAGCTTGCCGCGGTGTGCCAGCCCGCGGGTCCAGGCGAAGATCGAGGCGACCGGGTTGGTCGACGTCGGCTTGCCTTGCTGGTGCTGACGGTAGTGCCTGGTCACGGTGCCGTGCGCGGCCTCGGCCTCGACCGTGCGGCCGTCCGGCGTCATCAGCACGCTCGTCATCAGCCCCAGCGAGCCGTACCCCTGGGCCACCACGTCGGACTGCACGTCTCCGTCGTAGTTCTTGCAGGCCCAGACGATCCCGCCGTCCCACTTGAGCACCTGCGCGACCATGTCGTCGATCAGCCGGTGCTCATAGGTGATGCCGGCGGCCTCGAACTCGGCCTTGAACTCCGACTCGTAGGTCTCGGCGAAGATGTCCTTGAAACGGCCGTCGTACGCCTTGAGGATCGTGTTCTTCGTGGACAGGTACAGCGGCAGCTTCCGGCTGATCGCGTACCGCATGGTGGCCCGGGCGAAGTCGCGGATCGAGTCGTCGTAGTTGTACATGGCCATCGCCACGCCGCCGCCTGTGAACCTGGCGACCTCAAGCTCGATGGGCCTGCCGTCCGGGGAGTCGGGAACGTAGGAGATCGTCACCGTGCCTGCCCCGGGCACCACGAAGTCGGTCGCCTTGTACTGGTCGGCGTGCGCGTGCCTGCCGATGATGATCGGCTTGGTCCAGCTCGGCACCAGCCGCGGGATGTTGGAGATGACGATCGGCTCGCGGAAGATGGTCCCGCCCAGGATGTTCCTGATCGTCCCGTTCGGCGACCGCCACATCTTCTTCAGCCCGAACTCGGCCACCCGTGCCTCGTCCGGGGTGATCGTGGCGCATTTCACGCCCACGCCGTACCGCTGGATGGCGTGCGCCGCGTCGATCGTCACCTGGTCGTCGGTGGCGTCCCGGTTCTGGATGGACAGGTCGTAATACTCCAGGTTGACATCCAGGTACGGCAGTATCAGCAGGTCCTTGATGAACTGCCAGATAATCCGCGTCATCTCGTCGCCGTCTATCTCGACGACTGGATTTGCCACCTTGATTTTGGACATCTTATTCGTGTTTCCCTTTCATCGTCCGGGCCGGCAATTCTCCCCTCAGCGGATAGCGGCCCTAAGCGCGGCAGTACCAGGCCCACAGCGAGCAGGCCGACGCCGAAGACAGTGAGCGTGAGCACGTCCGTTACCCGGTGCCGGGACGCGAGCAGGCCCGCCATCCGGCCCGGCAGCAGCAGCCGGATGACGGCGGCCGCCAGGAGCGCCGCGCCGGCCACGATCCCGCCCCTGCCGCCGCCCTGCGACCCCAGGTGCCAGGCGATATAGACGCCGGCGGTGACGCAGACCAGCACGGCCAGGTAGGCGACGGCGCCGACCCTGCCCGCCCGCGCGGCGGCCGCGGCCGTCCG
>JASHXJ010000332.1 GCA_030043595.1 Trebonia sp. | reverse complement strand
CGGCGCGGATCGTCTGCCGCGCCGACCCGTCCCGCGGCCCGTCCGCCGCGGTGGTCCTGGCCGAGCCGGTCGTCGCGGTCACCGCGGCCGGGACCGTGGTGGTTCCCGCGTAGCCGCCGCGCTCAGATCACCCCGGCCGCGATCTGGCGCGCGGTGGCCCGCAGGGCCGGCCCGTATTCGCTGACGAGCTCGTCCATGCCCACGGGGGACCACGGGATCGCGACGTTGACGGCCGCGACTACCTCGCCGGACCGCGAGCGGACCGGCGCGGCGATCGACCGCAGCGCGCTGTCCAGTTCCTCGTCGTTGACCGCGACGCCGGTGCGCCGGACGTTCTCCAGCTCCGCGAGCAGCGCTGCCCTGTCGGTCAGGGTGCGGGGACCGCGCTGGACGAAGTCGATGCGGTCCAGGAGCCTGTCGAGCTCGGGGCGCGGCATGAAGGCGAGCAGCGCCTTGCCGGTCGCGCTGCAGTACGAGGGCAGCCGCGAGCCGACGTGCAGGGAGAACTCGAGGTGATGGTAGCGGCCTTGCCGCCCGCGCACCCGGTCGATCAGGATCACGTCGGTGTCGTCGCGGATGGCGAGGTTCGAGGTGTGCCCGGTGCTGTCGGTGAGCCGGCGCAGGTGCGGTGCCGCGATCTCGCGCAGCTCGAGGGACCCGAGCGTGGAGAACCCCAGATCCAGGACGCGCGGGCCGAGGCGGTAGCGGCGGGTTGAGTCGTCCTGCTGCAGATAACCGAGCGTCGCGAGGGTGGCGACGTAGCGGTGCGTGGTGCTGCGGGTGAGGGCGAGCATGCGCGCCAGCTCGCTGATACCCAGGGCCGGGCGTTCAGGGGTGAACGCGCTCAGAATCGCGAGCCCGCGCTCCAGCGACTGCGAAAGGCCCGCGCCGTTGTCTGCCTGTGGCATGTTCCGAATATTAGAACGCCGTACCGGTATCCGGACACCCCTTACGCGGAAACTGCCGCCAGCCGGGCTATGCCAGCCGGTAGACGGTGACCGTCTTGACCGGCGCGTCTTCGAGCACGCGCAGCACAGGGACCTCGTAGCTGGCGAGGGGGAACAGCGACGCGGCGGGCAGGAACGCCCGGCCGGGATCGGCGACGAGGGCGTGCGCGCCGGACCGGGACGCGTCGCGAAGGAACCGCAGCGCGAGCTCGGCGAGCTGGCGCTGGTAGAAGACGTCGGCCGCCAGGACCACCTCCGCCTCGCCCGCGTCGTCGCCGGCGAGGTCGAAGGCGCGGGCGGTCACCGTGACGCCGTTGCGCGCGGCGTTGGCCCCGATCGCCGCGATCGCGTTCGGGTCGACGTCTGCGGCGACGACGCTGGCCGCGCCGGCCTTCGCGGCGGCGATCGCGACGAGCCCGGAGCCTGCGGCGGCGTCGAGCACCCGCCGCCCGCGCACCGTGCCGGGATTGTCCAGGACGTACCGCGCGAGCCCCTGGCCGCCGGCCCAGGGGAACGCCCAGAAGGGCGGGGCCGCACGCTCGCTCCGGTCCCACAGCGCGAATGGCTCGGCCGCGGTGAGCAGCGAGATCTCCGTGACGAACGGCACTGGTTTCCATGAGGTGCCTGAGCGGACGAGTGCCTCGGGCGTCATCAGCACGTCCTGGGCGGACTGATCTCGTACTCGCTGCTGAGCCGGAACCCGAAGCGGCGGGCCGGCTCACGTCGTATCAGCACGGGTTCAACAGTGGCCGCTCGGCGGGCCGCGCGGCAAGGCGTTTCCCGCCGGGGCACGGGCCGGCGGACGCCCGCTCCCCCTCGGCGGGTGATGACGGCGCACGGTATCGCGGGAAACATCGCAAGCATGGCATTGCATGATCGCGACAGCGTCCGCCATCAGTACGACGACTGCCTGTTCGCCGACAGGGACCTGACCAGGCCGGTGCCCAAGTACCGGTTCCCGCGGGAAGGGACGCTGCCCAGGGACGCGCTGCAGCTGGTGTCAGACGAGCTGCTGCTCGACGGCAACGCGCGGCAGAACCTGGCCACGTTCTGCCAGACGTGGGAGGAACCCGAGGTCCTCGAGCTGATGGCGATGTCGATCAACAAGAACATGATCGACAGGGACGAGTACCCGCAGACCGCCGAGATAGAGCGGCGCTGCGTGCACATGATGGCCGACCTGTGGCACGCCCCCGAGGCAGCCAACACCGTCGGCGCCTCGGCCATCGGCTCCTCCGAGGCCTGCATGCTGGCCGGCATGGCGGCCAAGTGGCGGTGGCGGGCCAGGCGGCGGGCCGCGGGCAAGCCGGCCGGCAACCCGAACATGGTGTGCGGCCCCGTGCAGGTGGTATGGCACAAGTTCGCCCGCTACTGGGACGTCGAGATGCGCGAGGTCCCCATGTCACCCGGCCGGTACATGATGGACCCGGCCTCGATGCTCGAGCGGGTCGACGAGAACACCATCATGGTGGTGCCCACGCTTGGCGTCACCTACACGGGCGCGTACGAGCCGGTGGAAGAGCTGTCGAGCGCCCTCGACAAGCTGCAGGCGGACACGGGCCTGGACATCGACATCCACGTGGACGCGGCCAGCGGGGGCTTCCTGGCCCCGTTCTGCGCGGCCGGGGTGGTGTTCGACTTCCGCCTGCCGCGGGTCAAGTCGATCAGCTCCTCCGGGCACAAGTTCGGGCTGGCTCCGCTGGGCGTCGGCTGGGTCATCTGGCGGGACAGCAGCGAGCTGCCCGATGACCTGGTATTCCACGTCAATTACCTCGGCGGCGACATGCCGGTGTTCCAGATCAACTTCTCCCGGCCGGCCGGGCAGATCATCGCCAGCTACTACAACTTCCTGCGGCTGGGCCACGAGGG
>JASHXJ010000331.1 GCA_030043595.1 Trebonia sp. | reverse complement strand
CGGCCAGAGGGAACCGGGCTCGGGCTTGCCCTGGCCCGGACGATGGCCGCCGCCGACGGCGGCCGGATCGTGCTGGCGCGGCGCAAGCCCCCGGTGTTCGCCGTATTCCTGCCCCGCAACCGGCCCGGAGACCGTGCGCAGCCCAAGCGGAGCGGCCCCGCGTAACCAGCACGGCCAGCGCGGCCAGGGCGGCCAGGGCGGTCAGCGCGGCTAGCGGCCGCTAGCGGCCCTTGCGGTGCCGGCCGGGCGCACCCGTCCCCGCACCTGCCTGCACGGTTTCCATGGTCAGGTCCTCCCACGGCGCGTACTCGGGGAACTCCATGGCGGCGGTATGTGCGGTCTGGGTGGTCTGTGCGCTCCGCGCGGGCGACGCGACAGCGGGCTGCGCGGCCGGGGCCAGGAACACCCACCGGCGGTAGGCGAAGTACCTGAAGATCGTGCCGAGGCCGGTGCCGACGAGGCTCGCGACGTTATACGCGATCGGGTCCTTGTAGCCGAGCACGTAGGTCGTGCACGCGATCACCGCCTCCGCGATGATCAGGCCGACCACGTTGAGCGCCAGGAACAGCACGCCCTCGCGCAGCAGCGGCTGGTTCTCGCGGTGCCGGAACGTCCAGAACCGGCTGCCCAGGTAGGTGACGACGGTCGCGACGCCGATCGAGATCGCCTTGGCCGTGAGCGCTTCGACGTGGTAGGAGCCGTGCAGCGCCGCGGCGCCGCCGAGGTCGATGACGGCGCCGATGCCGCCCACGACGCCGAACTTGGCGAGTTCCGGTATCAGATGCCGGACACGGGCGTACAAGCCGGCGACGAGTCGGGCCATGCGCAGGTTGCCCCTTTCCTCAAAGCTGCGCGTCTACGCTAGCCGACCTCGCTCGGCGAAGTACTGAATAGTAGTAAATGTTCCGTTACACCTGATCCGCATGTGCCCTGGTAGTCAGCGCACGACGCGCCGCCCGGTCCGCGATCAGGCGCCAGCTGAGGTATATCGCGGCCGTGAGCACGAAGCCCACCTCGAAGGTGAGGTCACCGACAGCGGCGGCGTGCCTGGGGACGACGCCGAGATATTCGGTCTGGTTGGCGAACAGCCAGATCGAGACCCCCGCACCGACCGCCATTGCCACCGGGCCCGCCCAGTTGGCGTACTTCCTGTCGAAGAGCAGGTGCTCTATCTGGTCCGGCGCCTGGCGGCGCAGGATCTGGTCGCAGAACACGACCGCCAGCCAGGGCGCGATCCAGTAGGCGATGATCAGCAGGAAGTTGTCGTACTTGGTGCCCGCGTCGCTCAGCCCGGACCAGGCCAGGAAGAACCCGATGGCGCCGAAAACGAGCGCGGCGAGCGCGCGGCGCAGGGCCAGCGGCAGCTTGAAGCCGAGCGCGGTGAACGAGATCGCGCCCGAGTAGATGTTGAGCGCGTTGGCCGCGACGGCGCCAAGCGCTATCGCCAGCAGCGTGAAGTCGGCGAGCACGCTGGGCAGCAGCCCGGTGAACGCGCCGGTCGGGTTGCTGCCGAGGAAGACGCCGGAGTCCTTGACCGCCGTCCCGGCCGCGGCCCCGACGATCTCGAGCAGGGCGCAGGACAGGAACAGGCCGAACCCGGACCACCAGGCGATCGCGACCTTGCTCGTGTCCGGCTTGAAGTACCGGGTGTAATCCGCCGCGTACGGGTTCCAGCCGACCGCGTAGCCGAACGTCGCGCCGAACGTGATCAGGAAGCCGCCGGGGATCGTCGCATGGGACGCGGCCGGGTGCGCCTTCGCGAGGATCACGCCGCTGGCGATCAGGAAGATGATCGCCAGCACCGGGAACGCGTACCGCTCGAAGACATGGATCAGGTTGTAGCCGAGGAACGCGACCACGATCTGCACCACGACGATGATCAGCAGGCACAGCACCTGCGGCAGATGGGTGAGCGTGTTCAGCGCGAGCGCGCCGCTCACGCTGTTCACGGCGAACCAGCCGATCCCCGCCGTGACCGCGTTGAGCCCGGCGGGCAGGATGTTCCCCCAGTACCCGAAGCCGAGACGGCTCAGCACCATCTGCGGCACGCCGAACTGCGGTCCGCGGGTGGAGAGGATGCCCTGGGTGATGCCGCCGAGGGCGCTGCCGAGTACCGCCGCGAGCGCGGCCTCCCAGAAGCCCAGCCCGAAGGCGGCGACCGCGAGCACGCCGACGAAGATGGTGGCGAACTCCATGTTCGGCGATGTCCACGTCCAGAAGAGCTGAAGCGGACGTCCGTGCCGCTCCTGCAGCGGGATGAACTCCGCGCCGCCCGGCTCGACGGCGATGACCTTCTCGCCGTATGTTCCTTCACGTACCTCAACGTCTGCGTCGCTGACCGTCGTCATCCGTACTCCCGTGACTCGCTGACATGCATGCGTGACGTGGCTGGCGGTCTCTTCTCGCAACGTCGCGGTCTCGTGTCGCCATGGTTGTTGTACCCAGGATTGCGACGTTCCGCGTAGGCTACAGCGCGTGCTCTCAGCCTCCTCACCTGCGGGTCCGATAACCCGCAAAACGGGTACGGGGATGCCGGTCGTCGGCATGGTCGGCGGCGGCCAGCTGGCGCGGATGACGGCGCAGGCCGCGATCGGGCTCGGCGTCACGTTCCGGGTGCTCGCCGGGTCGGCCGCGGACAGCGCGGCGCTGGTGACTCACGACGTGGCGGTCGGGTCGCACCTGTCGCTGCCGGACGTCGCCGCGTTCGCGGCCGGGTGCGACGTGGTGACGTTCGATCACGAGCACGTCCCCGGCGCCGTCCTGACCGTCCTGGAGTCGTCAGGGGTCCTGGTCCGGCCGGGACCGGCCGCGCTGCGGTTCACGCAGGACAAGCTGGCGATGCGCGAGCGGCTGGCCGAGCTGGGGGTGCCGTGCCCGCGGTACGCGCCGGTGTCCTCGGTGGCCGATGTCGTGTCGTTCACCGGCGGCTGCTGGCCGGTGGTGCTCAAGGCGGTAAGCGGCGGCTACGACGGCAAGGGGGTGTGGGTGTGCTCGTCCCCGGCCGAGGCCGCGGAGGTGCTGGGACACGGCATCGCGCTGCTCGCCGAGGAGTTCGTGCCGTTCCGCCGCGAGCTCGCCGCGCTCGTCGCCCGCTCCCCCTCCGGCCAGGGGGCGGCCTACCCGGTCGTGCAGACCGTCCAGGTGGACGGCATCTGCCGGGAGGTGATCGCCCCGGCGCCCGGGCTCGACCCCGAGCTGGCGGAGCTTGCGCAGGCCAGGGCGCTGCGGGTCGCCGCGGCGCTCGGCGTGACCGGGCTGCTCGCGGTCGAGTTGTTCGAGACGACGTCGAGCGGGCTGCTCGTCAACGAGCTCGCCATGCGGCCGCACAACAGCGGGCACTGGACGATCGAGGGAGCGCGCACCTCCCAGTTCGAGCAGCACCTGCGGGCGGTGCTCGACCTGCCGCTCGGCTCGGCTTCGGCGGTTTCGCCGCCCGGCTCCGTCACCGTAATGGCTAACCTGCTCGGCGGAACAGACCCCGACATTTACGACAGGTATATCCACGTGATGGCCGGGGATCCGGCGGTCAAGGTGCACTCTTACGGCAAGGAAGCCCGCCTTGGCCGGAAGATAGGGCATGTCACGGTCGTCGGCGCCCCCGGCGAGGACGTGGCGGCGGTGCGCGACCGGGCACGCCGGGCGGCGAGCTATCTGCGCTGGGGAAAGGACGATGGCGACTAACGGCGGCGACTAACGCCATTACGTCATTTGCGCACACTTTTGCACATAGCGATGCGAAGGCGTAACAAGAATAGGAAAGCTGGCGTTTAGACCTAGTAGCTGATCATTTCCAGCTGACCTGGTCACGTCTATTGGCCCGCGGAGGGTCCTGGAGGCTTCGTGAGCGTCGGCGAGGTGCTGGCCGAGGCGCGCTATCGGGCGGGCCTAACCCTGGACGAGGTCAGCGAGCGCAGCAGGATCAGGGAAGCGGTCATCCGCAGCATCGAGCACGACGACTACGACGCATGCGGCGGCGAACTGTACGTGCGCGGTTACGTCCGCGCGATCGCCGGAGCCGTGGGCATCGACGCGCAGCCGCTGATCCGCGAGTACGACGAAGGACACACGAGCACCGCGGCGGTCACCCGCCCCGAGGTAGCCGTGCCGGCCATCGCTGCCGCGACCAGCGCCGCCGACCCGGCACGGAGCGCGCCCGCCCTGGCTCCCGGCCAGCCCGGCCAGCCTCGCCAGCCCCGCCAG
>JASHXJ010000041.1 GCA_030043595.1 Trebonia sp. | reverse complement strand
GGGGACGACGGCGGGTTCGCCCCGCGCCTGGCCGCGCCGGAGCAGGCGCTCAGGCTCGTGGTGATGGCGATCGAACTGGCGGACTACGAGCCCGGCCGGGATGGGGTGGCGATCGCGCTGGACGCGGCGGCGAGCCAGTTCCGCGACCGCCAGGGTCGGTACCGGCTGGCCGGGGAGAAGCTGACCAGCCATGAGATGATCGAGCGATACGCGGAGATCACCCGCCGCTTCCCGGTATGGCTGATCGAGGACGGCCTGTCCGAGGATGACTGGGACGGTTGGGCGGATCTGACCGCGGGCCTAGGCGGGCGGGTCCAGCTGGCCGGCGATGACATCTTCGTCACGAACCCGAAGATCATCGCCGATGCGATAGGCCGCGGCGTCGGCAACGCTGCGGTGATCAAGGTCAACCAGATCGGTACCGTCACCGAGACGCTGGAGGCGATGGCGGTGTGCCGGGACGGTGGTTACGCGCAGCTGGTTTCGCACCGTTCCGGCGAGACGCCCGACGCGTTCATCGCCGACCTGGCGGTCGGCAGCGGCTGTGGACAGCTGAAGGCAGGCGCTCCCGCACGCGGCGAGCGGGTCGCCAAGTACAACCGGCTGCTCGAGATCGCCGGATCACGACCCGATCTTCCCTACGGGCTGGCCGATCTTTCACCTGTGCGTCCGTTACACGGTGCACAAGTGCACCCGCCACCCTCCTCCTGTGAGCCGACCGCCGCCGGCGGGCACCGGAAATACGAGCTAACCATCAAAGACCCGCTCCCGACCAGCTTCAGAGAAGACCTCAACCACCGACTCGGCGGATGGCTGGAGGAAGACAAGGCCCTCAGCCTGGCTATGGGAGCAGTCGGCCACCGACGGGGAACTTGACCCCAGCAGCCAGATCCAGTCGGCGAGTGAGACCGGAAATTCCAATCGCGTGAATGCTGGAGATATATGCGCGATAGCGAAGGAGGACGCGCGGCATGACCACACACCGAGGATCTCGTGATAAAGAACCGCTGGCGGCATTCGAGGCCCGCGTGCACGCCCTAGAGGACCGCGTGACGTTGCTCACCGAGGCGCTTCGCGTTCTTGCGCATGGCCTTGAAGACCTTCCCGCTGCAGAGCCAAAGGAAAGCCGGGTTGCCGACGCCGCAAGGCAAGCCCACGACCTGCTGCTGTCGGCAGGCGACTAGCACGCAATGAACCAGCACAAGCGAACTAGCGCGCGGTGAGGTGGCCGACGAACAAGTCGGTTACCAGGTTCGCCACGTGCTCGGGCGCCCCTGGGTTTCTGGAACAGGTGCGTGGCGCTGAGGTCAAACCAGCCGAATCTGGCAGTTGAGCAGTTGCTTGAGCCTGCGGCCCAGGCTGACAGCGCGGACGGTGAGCTGTGGGAGACCTGGAGGCGAGGTTGGTCCCGCTCAGCGTGTTTCCCTGGGCTGGTGCTGCGCTCGCCAGTGTCGGGGCACCTGCGTGCCCTGCATCCCCGAGGTCGGCGCGCACTGCTGCCGACCTGGCAATCTGTGGCGTCCAGACCGCGGCGACGGTACCGTCGCGTTCAGCAGCGGCGGCAGCTGCACCGGTTGCCCGCCAGCCGTCAGAAAGTCTCCTTCCGCCTATTGGCGCGCGCGGGCCCCGATCCAGATTGCCGGTTTTGTCGGGTGGTAGCGGCGCGTTGCCGCGCCGCCGGGTTCCGTGAGCGGCGACTCCTCAGGGACGGAACCGTTCGCGTGCCACACGATGACGATCCTTCCGCGCCTTGCGACCCGGCTGCCCCTGGCAGGCCGTAGTATAAGTAGCGCGGTGATGGAGCTCGCCGGAATTGCCTCCGTGGCTGATGGCTCCTGTCGGATGGTCCTAGCGGCCAGAACGCAGGAGGTTCGCCATGACGTCGCAGCAGACTAGCGGCTGGGAGCACGACCGGGGACATCTCGCCCTCCCAGGTGAACCGGTAAGCCCAGACCAACAGCCGACCGCCTCGCAAGCGCAGCTCTATCGCCCCAGCTTGCTGTCCGGGCCACCGGCTGCCCGGGCCGCCGGGGAGCATGCGAGAGCCCATTCTGGGACTGCGCAGATGACACTCGCTCTCAGGTACGCAGTACGGTCCGACGTTGGTCTCCTCCGAACGGGGAACGAAGACTCGGCGTATGCGGGACCACACCTGCTCGCGGTCGCCGACGGCATAGGAGGCCACGCTGCCGGCGAGGTGGCAAGTGCCGCCACGATTGCGATGATCGCGCCGCTCGACACGGAGGACCCCAGGCCCAGCCTCGTGAGCGCGCTGGCCGACGCGGTCGCGACGGCCAACCTGCGGCTGCAGGAGCTGATCATCTCCGATCCAGCGATTCAGGGGATGGGCACAACGCTGACGGCGCTGCTGTGGTGGGAGGGATACGCGGCGCTCTGCCATATCGGTGACTCCCGTGCCTATCTGCTGCGTGACGGCCAGTTCGTCCAGATGACCCACGATCACACGCTGGTCCAGTCCCTGCTCGACGAGGAAAGGATCACCGACGACGAAGTGGCGATGCATCCATACCGGTCGCTGCTGCTTCGTGCGCTGGACGGCAAGACGACCGCCAAGCCTGACCTGACACCGCTCGAGACCTACCCTGGTGACCGCTACCTGCTGTGCTCCGACGGCCTATCGGGAGTAGTGAGCGAGCAGACGCTGC